>NZ_VMND01000016.1:0-5062 GCF_013277555.1 Streptococcus sp. k-163
GTTGTAGTACTGAACAATGAAAAAACAATAAATCTGTCAGTGACAGAAATGAGTGAGAACTCAAACTTTTAATGAGAGTTTGATCCTGGCTCAGGACGAACGCTGGCGGCGTGCCTAATACATGCAAGTAGAACGCTGAAGGAGGAGCTTGCTCTTCTGGATGAGTTGCGAACGGGTGAGTAACGCGTAGGTAACCTGCCTGGTAGTGGGGGATAACTATTGGAAACGATAGCTAATACCGCATAATAACAGTTGTTGCATGACAACTGTTTGAAAGGTGCAATTGCATCACTACCAGATGGACCTGCGTTGTATTAGCTAGTTGGTGGGGTAACGGCTCACCAAGGCGACGATACATAGCCGACCTGAGAGGGTGATCGGCCACACTGGGACTGAGACACGGCCCAGACTCCTACGGGAGGCAGCAGTAGGGAATCTTCGGCAATGGACGAAAGTCTGACCGAGCAACGCCGCGTGAGTGAAGAAGGTTTTCGGATCGTAAAGCTCTGTTGTAAGAGAAGAACGAGTGTGAGAGTGGAAAGTTCACACTGTGACGGTATCTTACCAGAAAGGGACGGCTAACTACGTGCCAGCAGCCGCGGTAATACGTAGGTCCCGAGCGTTGTCCGGATTTATTGGGCGTAAAGCGAGCGCAGGCGGTTAGATAAGTCTGAAGTTAAAGGCTGTGGCTTAACCATAGTACGCTTTGGAAACTGTTTAACTTGAGTGCAAGAGGGGAGAGTGGAATTCCATGTGTAGCGGTGAAATGCGTAGATATATGGAGGAACACCGGTGGCGAAAGCGGCTCTCTGGCTTGTAACTGACGCTGAGGCTCGAAAGCGTGGGGAGCAAACAGGATTAGATACCCTGGTAGTCCACGCCGTAAACGATGAGTGCTAGGTGTTAGACCCTTTCCGGGGTTTAGTGCCGTAGCTAACGCATTAAGCACTCCGCCTGGGGAGTACGACCGCAAGGTTGAAACTCAAAGGAATTGACGGGGGCCCGCACAAGCGGTGGAGCATGTGGTTTAATTCGAAGCAACGCGAAGAACCTTACCAGGTCTTGACATCCCTCTGACCGCTCTAGAGATAGAGTTTTCCTTCGGGACAGAGGTGACAGGTGGTGCATGGTTGTCGTCAGCTCGTGTCGTGAGATGTTGGGTTAAGTCCCGCAACGAGCGCAACCCCTATTGTTAGTTGCCATCATTTAGTTGGGCACTCTAGCGAGACTGCCGGTAATAAACCGGAGGAAGGTGGGGATGACGTCAAATCATCATGCCCCTTATGACCTGGGCTACACACGTGCTACAATGGCTGGTACAACGAGTCGCAAGTCGGTGACGACAAGCTAATCTCTTAAAGCCAGTCTCAGTTCGGATTGTAGGCTGCAACTCGCCTACATGAAGTCGGAATCGCTAGTAATCGCGGATCAGCACGCCGCGGTGAATACGTTCCCGGGCCTTGTACACACCGCCCGTCACACCACGAGAGTTTGTAACACCCGAAGTCGGTGAGGTAACCGTAAGGAGCCAGCCGCCTAAGGTGGGATAGATGATTGGGGTGAAGTCGTAACAAGGTAGCCGTATCGGAAGGTGCGGCTGGATCACCTCCTTTCTAAGGATAAGGAATGCACATTGGTCTTGTTTAGTCTTGAGAGGTCTTGTGGGGCCTTAGCTCAGCTGGGAGAGCGCCTGCTTTGCACGCAGGAGGTCAGCGGTTCGATCCCGCTAGGCTCCATTGGTGAGAGATCACCAAGTAATGCACATTGAAAATTGAATATCTATATCAAATAGTAACAAGAAAATAAACCGAAAACGCTGTAGTATTAATAAGAGTTTATGACTGAAAAGTCAAAAAAATAAGGTTAAGTTAATAAGGGCGCACGGTGGATGCCTTGGCACTAGGAGCCGAAGAAGGACGTGACAAACGACGATATGCCTTGGGTAGCTGTAAGTAAGCGATGATCCAGGGATTTCCGAATGGGGGAACCCAACAGGTACTACCTGTTACCCGCATCTGTTAAGGATGTGAGGAGGAAGACGCAGTGAACTGAAACATCTAAGTAGCTGCAGGAAGAGAAAGCAAAAGCGATTGCCTTAGTAGCGGCGAGCGAAACGGCAGGAGGGCAAACCGAAGAGTTTACTCTTCGGGGTTGTAGGACTGCAATGTGGACTCAAAGATTATAGAAGAATGATTTGGGAAGATCAGCCAAAGAGAGTAATAGCCTCGTATTTAAAATAGTCTTTGTACCTAGCAGTATCCTGAGTACGGCGGGACACGCGAAATCCCGTCGGAATCTGGGAGGACCATCTCCCAACCCTAAATACTCCCTAGTGACCGATAGTGAACCAGTACCGTGAGGGAAAGGTGAAAAGCACCCCGGGAGGGGAGTGAAATAGAACCTGAAACCGTGTGCCTACAACAAGTTCGAGCCCGTTAATGGGTGAGAGCGTGCCTTTTGTAGAATGAACCGGCGAGTTACGTTATGATGCGAGGTTAAGTTGAAGAGACGGAGCCGTAGGGAAACCGAGTCTGAATAGGGCGAATTAGTATCATGACGTAGACCCGAAACCATGTGACCTACCCATGAGCAGGTTGAAGGTGCGGTAAGACGCACTGGAGGACCGAACCAGGGCACGTTGAAAAGTGCTTGGATGACTTGTGGGTAGCGGAGAAATTCCAAACGAACTTGGAGATAGCTGGTTCTCTCCGAAATAGCTTTAGGGCTAGCGTCGACATTAGAGATTCTTGGAGGTAGAGCACTGTTTGGGTGAGGGGTCCATCCCGGATTACCAATCTCAGATAAACTCCGAATGCCAATGAATTATGGTCGGCAGTCAGACTGCGAGTGCTAAGATCCGTAGTCGAAAGGGAAACAGCCCAGACCACCAGCTAAGGTCCCAAAATAATTGTTAAGTGGAAAAGGATGTGGGGTTGCACAGACAACTAGGATGTTAGCTTAGAAGCAGCTATTCATTCAAAGAGTGCGTAATAGCTCACTAGTCGAGTGACCCTGCGCCGAAAATGTACCGGGGCTAAAACAATTTACCGAAGCTGTGGATACCTTTATAGGTATGGTAGGAGAGCGTTCTATGTGTGAAGAAGGTGTACCGTGAGGAGTGCTGGAACGCATAGAAGTGAGAATGCCGGTATGAGTAGCGAAAGACAGGTGAGAATCCTGTCCACCGTAAGACTAAGGTTTCCAGGGGAAGGCTCGTCCGCCCTGGGTTAGTCGGGACCTAAGGAGAGACCGAAAGGTGTATCCGATGGACAACAGGTTGATATTCCTGTACTAGAGTATGTAGTGATGGAGGGACGCAGTAGGCTAACTAAAGCAGACGATTGGAAGAGTCTGTCTAAGCAGTGAGGTGTGGTATGAGTCAAATGCTTATATCTATAACATTGAGCTGTGATGGGGAGCGAAGTTTAGTAGCGAAGTTAGTGACGTCACACTGCCAAGAAAAGCTTCTAGCGTTTAAACATACTCTACCCGTACCGCAAACCGACACAGGTAGTCGAGGCGAGTAGCCTCAGGTGAGCGAGAGAACTCTCGTTAAGGAACTCGGCAAAATGACCCCGTAACTTCGGGAGAAGGGGTGCTGATTTAGGTCAGCCGCAGTGAATAGGCCCAAGCAACTGTTTATCAAAAACACAGCTCTCTGCTAAATCGTAAGATGATGTATAGGGGGTGACGCCTGCCCGGTGCTGGAAGGTTAAGAGGAGTGCTTAGCGTAAGCGAAGGTATGAATTGAAGCCCCAGTAAACGGCGGCCGTAACTATAACGGTCCTAAGGTAGCGAAATTCCTTGTCGGGTAAGTTCCGACCCGCACGAAAGGCGTAATGATTTGGGCACTGTCTCAACGAGAGACTCGGTGAAATTTTAGTACCTGTGAAGATGCAGGTTACCCGCGACAGGACGGAAAGACCCCATGGAGCTTTACTGCAGTTTGATATTGAGTGTCTGTACCACATGTACAGGATAGGTAGGAGTCTATGAGATCGGGACGCCAGTTTCGAAGGAGACGTTGTTGGGATACTACCCTTGTGTTATGGCCACTCTAACCCAGATAGGTGACCCCTATCGGAGACAGTGTCTGACGGGCAGTTTGACTGGGGCGGTCGCCTCCTAAAAGGTAACGGAGGCGCCCAAAGGTTCCCTCAGAATGGTTGGAAATCATTCGCAGAGTGTAAAGGTATAAGGGAGCTTGACTGCGAGAGCTACAACTCGAGCAGGGACGAAAGTCGGGCTTAGTGATCCGGTGGTTCCGTATGGAAGGGCCATCGCTCAACGGATAAAAGCTACCCTGGGGATAACAGGCTTATCTCCCCCAAGAGTTCACATCGACGGGGAGGTTTGGCACCTCGATGTCGGCTCGTCGCATCCTGGGGCTGTAGTCGGTCCCAAGGGTTGGGCTGTTCGCCCATTAAAGCGGCACGCGAGCTGGGTTCAGAACGTCGTGAGACAGTTCGGTCCCTATCCGTCGCGGGCGTAGGAAATTTGAGAGGATCTGCTCCTAGTACGAGAGGACCAGAGTGGACTTACCGCTGGTGTACCAGTTGTCTTGCCAAAGGCATCGCTGGGTAGCTATGTAGGGAAGGGATAAACGCTGAAAGCATCTAAGTGTGAAACCCACCTCAAGATGAGATTTCCCATGATTTTATATCAGTAAGAGCCCTGAGAGATGATCAGGTAGATAGGTTAGAAGTGGAAGTGTGGCGACACATGTAGCGGACTAATACTAATAGCTCGAGGACTTATCCAAAGTAACTGAGAATATGAAAGCGTACGGTTTTCTTGATTTGAATAGATATTCAATTTTGAGTAGGTATTACTCAGAGTTAAGTGACGATAGCCTAGGAGATACACCTGTACCCATGCCGAACACAGAAGTTAAGCCCTAGAACGCCGGAAGTAGTTGGGGGTTGCCCCCTGTGAGATATGGAAGTCGCTTAGCTTTTATCCGCCATAGCTCAGTTGGTAGTAGCGCATGACTGTTAATCATGATGTCGTAGGTTCGAGTCCTACTGGCGGAGTTGTTAAAGATAGGTGGGTATCTGGATAG
>NZ_VMND01000017.1:0-61690 GCF_013277555.1 Streptococcus sp. k-163
ATTTCATAATAAAAACACCCAAAAGTTAGATTTTTTCTGTCTAACTTTTGGGGTGCAGTTCATTGTAAATCTGATACTATGCGTTTTTATGATTAACTATATTCTGTGATAAACTTGTAAGCTTCTTGACCAGCGATAGCTCCATCTCCAACTGCTGTTGTTACTTGACGAAGCTCTTTCAAGCGAACATCTCCAACTGCAAAAATACCGTCAACTGCAGTTTTCATGTGATTATCTGTCACAATCCAGCCTGCCTGATCTTGGATATTCAATTCTTTAACAAAATCGCTAAGAGGGTCCAATCCAACATAGATAAAGACGCCACCGAAGGTTTGTTCTGTCACTTGACCTGTTTTCACATTTTCAAATACGACAGATTCTACTCTGTTTTCACCCTTGATTTCCTTGACTACAGAATCCCAGATAAAGCTGATTTTCTCATTCGCAAAGGCGCGGTCTTGTAAAACCTTTTGAGCACGAAGTTGGTCACGACGGTGAACAATGGTAACAGTCTTGGCAAAGCGAGTCAAGAAGATAGCTTCTTCGACAGCTGAATCTCCACCACCAACTACCAACAAATCTTGGTCACGGAAGAAAGCACCATCACATACGGCACAGTAGGAAACACCACGACTGTTCAGTTCTTCTTCTCCAGGCACTCCCAAAGGACGGTGTTTTGAACCAGTCGCTACGATAACGGTACGAGTTTCATATGTTTGGTCATCAGTAATCACTTTCTTAAAATCACCATGGTCTTCTACATTTTCAACATAACCATAAATGTGCTCAACACCAAGATTTTCAAGTGGTTCAAACATCTTTTCAGCCAATTCAGGCCCACTAATATTAGCATATCCTGGGTAATTTTCGATATCAGAGGTATTATTCATCTGACCACCTGGCAGACCGCCTTCAATCAAGGCTACTTTCAGATTGCTGCGAGCAGCATACAAGGCTGCAGTCATCCCTGCAGGTCCAGCACCGATAATAATAGTATCGTACATATAGATTCCTTCTTTCTTGTTGTAACTATCTTTATTCTAACTCTTTCTTGTCAATCAAGCAAGGATTATGCCTTGAAAACAAGAATTAAGCTCATAACCGCAAAGGATAATACTGGAACAACCAAAACTCCAATCATAATCATATCATAGAGATGGGCTTGACGAGCCTTGGCTGTCTTATCAACTCCCGACATGGCTCTTAGTCCAATCCAAATCCCTAAAAAAATCAGGACGAGGATGGTGGTCAAGATCAAACTCTCGAAATATAAAGAAAATAGTTGCAGTAGCATGATTTCTCTCATTTCTATCTTTTTTAAAGAGTAAACTCAGCTAGTCCAGCTAACTGAGTTTTTCTCTATCTATTATATCAAATATAAGTCCGTTTGTAACTAGCGAAGAATTCTTTTGTCCGCTCTTCTTTCGGATGGTGGATAATCTCATCCGGTGTTCCAGATTCGATAATTTTCCCCTTATCTAGGAAGAGAATCTTATCAGCTACTTGGGCTACAAAGGACATGTCATGACTGACCAAAATCATGGTTTGACCTGACTTAGCAGCATCTGCAATAGACTTTTCTACTTCACCGACCAATTCTGGGTCAAGGGCTGAAGTTGGTTCGTCTAAGAGCAAAACATCTGGTTTCATAGCAAGCGCACGCGCTAGGGCAACACGTTGCTTTTGTCCACCTGATAAATGGCGAGGGTAATGGTTTTCACGGTCAGAAAGCCCAACCTTAGCCAACTCTTCCTTGGCAATCTTAGTCGCTTCTTGGTCAGATAATTTCTTGACAACAACCAAGCCTTCTTTCACATTATCAAGCGCTGTGCGGCGTTCAAACAAATTAAACTGTTGGAAAACCATAGACAGCTTACGACGTAGGGCAAGGATTTCTTCTTGAGTGATTTTAGAAAAATCAACTGAAAAATCATCAATCTGAATAGAGCCACTGTCAGGTGTTTCAAGATAATTGAGACTGCGAAGGAAGGTTGATTTTCCAGCTCCTGAAGAACCAATCAAGGCTACGACTTCCCCTTTTTGAATATCCAAGTCCAGATGATCCAAGACAGTCTGTCCTGAAAAGGATTTGCTTAAATTCGAAATCTTAATCATTAACGAAGGTCTCCTTTCACATCTGTTTGCACTGTATCGGGTGCAGAAATAGCCATTTTTCTCTCGATGAAACGACCGAAGCTTTCAATTCCGATATTGACTACCCAATAAACAAGGGCTACAGAGATGAATCGCTCAAAGTAACGATAATCGGCACCACCCAAAATCTGAGCTTGGGCAAAGACTTCCACAACACCCGCACTGAAGGCTAGGGAAGTTCCCTTGGTCAAGCCGATGAGGGAGTTAATTAATGTTGGAGTAGCTACCACCGCTGCATTTGGAATAATCACTCGTCGATAAACTTGCGCTCGGGTCATACCCAGACTGCGTGCCGCCTCAATCTCACCAGGATTAACTGAGAGAATGGCTGCACGAATGGTTTCACTAGCATAAGATGCTTCATTAAAGGCAAAGGCTACAATCGCAAAAACAGCAGCTGGAATCGCATTGATATTGAAACCAGTACCCCATTGCTGATTGAGGGCTTTCAAAGCCAAAGGGATTCCGTAGTAGGTCAACATGAGTTGCACCAAAATCGGTGTCCCTTTTAAGAAACTAACAAAGAAAGCCTGCAAGGGATATAAAATCTTGACACGATTGATTTTCACAATGGCAAAAAGAAGCGCCAAAACCAAGCCAAAAAGGGCACCACCAATTGTCAACATAATCGTTGTTGGAAGTTGTTGGACAATTCTCGGGATTCCATCAAAGACCGAACGCAGGCTAAAAAGCTTGCCATCTGGAATCAATTGCATCAAGTTTTGGTACCAATCTGATGCTAAAATCGTTGTAACATTCATAAAAACATCCTCTCCTGATAATGATTCATTCTACCATACTTCTGCCGTCAATGAAATTATTTGCTACGGTCAGATACAGACTTTGTCTACCTACTAGTTTATCATACTTTGAAACAGGGAGGTTATATATTTTATCTATCAAAGAGATAAGTAAAAACTATTTCAGTCCCAATTCTTCATAAGATTTTCGATAACCAATTTGCTTAACAGTTCCATTTTCTACTAAAATCGGCCGTTTTAACAACATACCGTCGCTTGCTAGCAACTCAGCCGCTTCTTGATTTGACAGACTTCCTACCTTATCTTTTAGCCCCAATTCACGGTATTTGATCCCACTAGTGTTGAAAAATTGCTTCAACTCGAAACCTGAAGTCTCTAACCAGTTTAAAATGACTTCTTGGCTGGGTGTTTCTTCGACGATATGAACGGCTTTATAGTCCACACCGAGTTGGTTTAATTCTTGCTTTGCTTTTTTACAAGTTGAACATTTTGGGTATTCGATAAATTCTAACATGTCTTTCACTTTCTATTGTTTATATCTTTAAAATCTACGCCTTCATGATCCAAGAGCCAAGCTTTCTTTTCCACTCCTGCAGCATAACCTGTCAAACGCTTTCCTGCTCCTAGCACACGATGACAAGGTACTAGAATAGACCACGGATTGCGTCCTACCGCTCCACCAATTGCTTGAGCAGAAGCAACTTGCAGGTCTTGGGCTATTTGCCCATAGGTCACTGTCTGACCATAAGGAATTCCCTGTAAATAGGACCAAACTCTCTTTTCAAAATCCGTTCCTATTGGAGCCAAGGGCAAGTTGGATAAATCCTGAGGCTTGCCTTTAAAGTAAGCATCTAAGCAAGCAATAACTGGATCTAAAATGGGATGACTAACAACTTCTTCTATCGTTTCATCTCCTATCCCCCTCTCAAAATGCTTCTGCTCCTGTACCCAAATTCCATACAAATAATGATCATCAGCTACGAGAGAAAGGGAGCCAATCGGCGAAGAATAGAACATTTTTATGTACTTCTTTTGCATTATTTCTTCAATTTTTGATAGGCCAAGCGTTCGCCATCAACTGGAACCTTACCAACCTGTTTAAAACCCAGTTTTTCAAATATATGCTGCATGGCCTTGTTTGCAACATGCGTATCTGAGCGAAAATCTAGATAATCAAAACCTTCAATCAAGCCCTCTAAAAAGGTTTGAGCCCCCCCCTGTCCCTGCACATCTGCTGCCACAGCAATACGGTGAAAGACTAGGTACTCTGACTCTCCAGCTTGCCATTTCCCTTCATAAATGGCTTCATAGGCTGCCTCTGGACTCTTGGTCACAGCAGCATAGGCTAGCAGTTCTCCCTCTTCCAAGGCCACATAGGCTTGACCTGAGATAATATCCTCAATAATAATATCAGCATCTGGATAACCATTTTGCCACTGGTCACTACCAGCAGCTGCTAAACATTTCTTAGCATCCTCCATCACCTGCATAATGGCATCTACTTCATTTGGAAAAGCTAAACGAATCTCCATCTTTTCTCCTCTTTTCTGACTAGTTTCTCCCATCATAGCATAATTCAAGCCTTTTCACAAGCAGTTAAAACTTGACTTTTTGTTTTTGTTATTTTATAATCTAGTTATTAAAACTAGATAAAGAGGAGTCGGAAATGAAAACCACCTTTTCCTACCCAAAATGGGCAGAAATTCCAAACATTGACCTCTATCTGGACCAGGTTTTGCTCTATGTCAATCAGGTCTGCGCCCCTATTTCTCCTGATAAAGACAAGGGCCTAACAGCATCTATGGTCAATAATTATGTCAAACATGGTTACCTGACAAAGCCTGACAAGAAAAAATACCAACGCCAACAGATTGCCCGTTTGATTGCTATCACAACCCTCAAGTCTGTATTTTCTATTCAAGAAATAGCCCAGACACTTAATACTCTACAAACTCAAGCAAGTTCAGACCAACTCTACGATGCTTTTGTAAACTACATGAACCAAGGAATTGACCCAGCTAACCCCATTATCCAAACCAGCTGCCAAACCGTTAAACTCTATCATCAAACTCTATCCTTAACCCATCGTACTCAAGAGGAGGAAATCTAATGAATACAAGCCTAAAGCTCAGCAAACAACTCAGTTTTGGAGAGGAGATTGCTAATAGCGTGACCCATGCCGTAGGTGCAGTCATAATGCTCATCTTACTCCCCATTTCATCAACCTATAGTTATGAGACACACGGATTTTTATCATCTATCGGCGTTTCCATTTTCGTTATCAGTCTGTTTCTCATGTTTTTATCATCCACCATTTACCACTCTATGGCCTATGGTTCAACCCACAAATATGTCTTGAGAATCATTGATCATTCTATGATTTATGTTGCCATTGCAGGCTCATACACGCCCGTCGTCTTGACCTTAATGAATAACTGGTTTGGCTATCTGATTATTGCCATTCAATGGGGAACGACCATCTTTGGTATTCTCTATAAAATCTTTGCTAAAAAGGTCAATGAGAAATTTAGCCTTGCTCTTTACCTGATTATGGGCTGGTTGGTTCTGGCTATCATTCCTGCCATTATCAGTCAAACGACACCCATTTTCTGGAGTCTCATGGTCACTGGCGGACTCTCTTATACAGTTGGAGCTGGATTTTACGCCAAGAAAAAACCTTATTTCCACATGATTTGGCATCTCTTTATCCTAGCAGCATCTGCCCTCCAGTACATTGCCATTGTTTATTATATGTAAAAATAGGTTAGGAGAAAAAATCCTAACCTATTTTTATTCTCTATGATGTTTTATACCCAATCAAAAATGTACTCTAGTCCATTTTATAGTACCTACTAGCGTGCCGTCAATTATGGGATACTGCTTCCCTGATAGTATGTAAACCAGAATAGTTATACTCTTCGAAAATCTCTTCAAACCACGTCAGCGTCGCCTTCCCGTATATATGTGACTGACTTCGTCAGTCTTATCTACAACCTCAAAACAGTGTTTTGAGCAGCTTGCGGCTAGCTTCCTAGTTTGCTTTTTGATTTTCATTGAGTATTAAAGCATAATCACCCGTTAATGAACCGTACCTAACGAATCAAGACAGACGAATAATCACAGTCAAAAAAACGTTTTGCAACGTTTTTTTGACTGTGATTTCTTTAAATGCATTTTTTCCTAAGGTAAATCATTCCCTGAAGCGATGTAAATTTCATACCATTCTTTTCGAGTCAGATTGACTTTACTTGCTTGGCTTGCCTCTATTAAATGCTTAGGATTGGTTGTTCCTACCACTGCCTGCATTTTCGCTGGGTAGCGTAACACCCAAGCGATAGCAATAGCTGATGGGCTCACACTGTATTTTAATGCTAATCGATTTAGGACTTGGTTTAGTTGTTGGAACTTCTCATTGCCGACAAAATTCCCTTTGAAATATCCGAACTGCAAGACTGACCAGGCCTGAATAACCACATCGTGTAATTTGCAATATTCAAAAATGCTGCCATCTCGCATAGCTGCTTGACTATCTTCCATATTAACATGAAAACCTGATTCGAATCCTGGAGTAAAAGCCGCACTCAATTGTAGCTGATTAACAGCTAACGGCTGCTTGACATCTTTTTTAAGAAACTCCATCATCATAGGATTTTGATTAGAAACTCCAAAATCTCGAACCTTACCTTGTTTATAAAGAAGATCAAAGGCTTCTGCTACTTGGTCAGATTCCATCAAAGCATCTGGTCGATGAAGGAGCAAGCTATCTAAATAATCAACCTGCAATCTTTCTAAAATCCCATCAACTGATTGTAATATATACTCTTTTGAAAAATCAAAATAGGTAAATTCTTCAATGCGAATGCCACATTTGGACTGAATCCACATCTTTTCTCTTAAATCTGGACGATTTTTTAGGACAAGACCTAACAGTTCTTCACAACGACCACGACCATATATATCAGCCAAGTCAAAGGCATTGATTCCAACAGACAGTGCTGTTTCTACAAGCTCTTCAACTTCTTTGACAGACTTATCTTTTATTCTCATCATTCCGAGAACAATTTCTGATAATTCTTTGTCATCTTGACCAAGAGTTATATATCTCATCAAATTTTTCTCCTTTAATTTCTAACATTCTTCATTTAATTATAACAAAAAACCGCTTTATAACGGCTTTTTGACTATATTTCACTCCATTTTATCTTCTTAAACCCACGGAACAAGACAAAGATTCCAACAAAGAAAACTGCTAAAGGAATAACTTTTGTAAGAAAAACATTTGAAATGCCCATCCACTCATAATAACGGAGCAGAGAACCCACCACAAGATGGGCAATAATCATACTGACAAAGGGACGAAAGACCGCTTCTTTCCAATTCCAAATACTGATGACTAGAGAAAGCGTAAAGATAAGGAAACTATCCCAGGGAGCAGGAAGATTTAAGACTCCTTCTTGTATGAAACTTCCCATTCCTACATATCCTAGAACGACTAGCAGAACAAGAATCCCAACGACAATATAGGTGCCAATTTTCATTTTAGGAGAATCTTGGACTAAACTCCATCGTAAGATTGTAGCCACAAGCCCAAATCCAATCAGAAAAAGAAGAAGTTGCCCTAAAAATGTGAGCAAATTAACTGTTAAGAGAGGGCCTTTCGAAAAATCACCGAGTAGTTGATAATAACGTAATACCACTAGGACAAGGGTTGGCGTCAACAGTGACTCCTTGATAGAACTGCGTGGTGCTTCCTTGAGTATCTCTTTCATTATTTTTTTAGGATTCTTACCTAGATACTCCTCTGCACTCATGCCATCTCGTTCTGCTTCTGAGAAATCTAACATCATCAAATAGATCTGCTCTCTGAGATAGTCTTCATCATAGAGAAATCCAGCAAGATTAAAACTCTCCCACAGTTCCTCAAAATACTGCTGATTCTCCTCAGAAAACTCATGCAGCAAAGCGCTTGTTTCTTCATAATACTTCATTTTCTTCATGGTTTAACCCCCATTCTTAATCCCTTCTACTTTTTGACTCAAATCGTCCCATTGTTGCCAAAAGACTGAGACACGCTCTTCTCCTTCTTTAGTTAACGAAAAATACTTCCGATCTGGACCATCTGGCGACGGGCGCATGTCGCCTCTTATCCATTGATTTTTTTCTAACTTTTGCAACAAAGGATAAATAGTTCCTGGAACAATAGTGTCAAATCCGGCCTCTCGCAAAGTCTGAACCAACTCATAACCATATCGCTCTTTTTGACCAATCATATCCAAGACACAACCTTCAAGAACACCTTTTAATAGTTGAGTTTCTTTCATCCCTTCTCCCTTCTAATCTATTTTGTAATACCTACTAGTAGCTTCATCTATAATATACCACTTTCACACTAGTTTGTAAAGCATAATAGTTAATACTCTTCGAAAATCTCTTCAAACCACGTCAGCGTCGCCTTAGGGTATATATGTGACTGACTTCGTCAGTCTTATCTACAACCTCAAAGCAGTGCTTTGAGCAATCTGTGGCTAGTTTCCTAGTTTGCTCTTTGATTTTCATTGAGTGTAAATAAAAAAACAGAACTAGCATGAACTAGTCCTGTCTATTTTTACCCAATCACACTTCCGTTTGGTACAGCTGGATCAACTGTGAGAAGGGTTAATTGTCCATCATGTTCAGCTGATAGGATCATACCTTGGCTGACATATTTCTTCATCATTTTACGAGGTTTGAGGTTAGCAACAATTTGGACTTTCTTGCCGACCAATCCTTGTTCATTTGGATAGTATTTTGCAATTCCTGAAAGAATTTGACGATCTTCTCCATCCCCAGCATCTAAGCGGAATTGAAGCAACTTATCTGAACCTTCTACTTTAGACACTTCTTTGACTTCTGCGACACGGATTTCGACCTTGTCAAAGTCTTCAAACTTGATTTCTTCCTTGTTTAGTTTGAGTTCAACTTCATCTGGGTTCCACTCTTTTTCGACGGCTGGTTTGTTGCCTTCCATTTGTTCCTTGATATAGGCGATTTCTTCTTCCATATCGAGGCGTGGAAAGATTGGTGTTCCTTTGGCAACAACAGTCACACCAGCAGGGAAATCTGCCAGGCTCAAGTTTTCAAGGCTAGAAACTTCTGCTAGACCAAGTTGAGTCAAGACTGCACGACTAGTTTCCATCATAAATGGTTCAATCAAGTGAGCTACGACACGAAGGCTAGCTGCCAAGTGACTCATGACACTTGCCAATTGGTCACGAAGAGCTTCATCCTTAGCCAAGACCCATGGAGCTGTCTCGTCGATGTATTTGTTAGTACGAGAGATAAGAGTCCAGACTGCTTCTAAAGCACGTGGGTAGTCAACTGCTTCCATGTGTGTATGGTAGTCAGCAATTGATTGTTCTGCTACTTGAGCAAGAGCATTGTCAAACTCTGTTACACCCTCTACATAGGCAGGGATTTGACCATCAAAATACTTGTTAATCATGGAAACAGTACGGTTGAGGAGGTTTCCTAGGTCATTAGCCAATTCATAGTTGATACGGCCTACATAGTCTTCAGGAGTGAAGGTTCCGTCTGATCCAACTGGAAGGCTACGCATGAGGTAGTAACGAAGTGGATCTAGTCCATAACGCTCTACCAACATTTCAGGGTAAACGACATTCCCTTTAGACTTAGACATCTTGCCGTCTTTCATGACAAACCAACCGTGGGCAATCAAACGATCTGGCAATTTGATATCCAACATCATAAGAAGGATTGGCCAGTAGATTGAGTGGAATCGAAGGATGTCTTTTCCAACCATGTGGAAGACAGTTCCATTCCAGAACTTGTCAAAGTTACCATGTTCATCTTGACCGTAGCCAAGAGCTGTCGCATAGTTAAGAAGGGCATCAATCCAAACGTAGACAACGTGTTTTGGATTTGATGGGACTGGTACTCCCCATGTAAAGGTTGTACGAGAAACTGCCAAATCCTCTAAACCTGGCTCGATAAAATTGCGAAGCATTTCATTCAGACGACCATCTGGAGTGATAAATTCAGGATGAGCTTTGAAAAATTCTACCAAACGATCTTGGTATTTGCTGAGACGAAGGAAGTATGATTCTTCAGAAACCCATTCCACCTCGTGACCTGATGGAGCGATTCCACCAGTCACATTTCCAGCTTCGTCACGGAAAACTTCCGCAAGCTGACTTTCTGTAAAGAATTCTTCATCTGAGACTGAATACCAGCCAGAGTATTCACCCAAATAGATGTCATCTTGAGCAAGCAAGCGCTCAAAGACCTGTGCGACAACTTTTTCATGGTAGTCATCCGTTGTACGGATGAATTTATCGTATGAGATATCTAGTAATTGCCAGAGTTCTTTGACTCCAACTGCCATCCCATCAACATAGGCTTGAGGTGTGATTCCAGCTTCTTCTGCTTTTTGCTGGATTTTTTGACCATGCTCATCAAGACCTGTCAAATAAAAGACATCGTAGCCCATGAGGCGTTTGTAACGAGCTAGGACATCACAAGCGATGGTTGTGTAGGCAGAACCAATATGAAGTTTACCAGATGGATAGTAAATCGGTGTTGTAATATAAAAATTCTTTTCAGACATAATTTTTCCTTTCCAGGCAAATGAAACCTGTTTTTCTAACACTTCATTATATCACATTTTTAAGGATTTTCGATAGAGAAATCCATACAAAAACAAGATAGACAAGTGTCCATCTTGTTGATCTTACTCATATCGAAGGGCTTCAATTGGATCAAGTTTAGATGCCTTGTTGGCTGGCAAGACTCCAAAAATCATACCAACGCTAGCCGAAACTGCAAGACTAAATAGGGCAACCGGGATTGACACTCCTACTTCTATACCCGCAATCAATCCTTGCAAGAGTATGCCCGCTATAGCGGTTAAGCCTGTCGCAATGGTTAAACCAATGACTCCGCCTAACAAGGTCAAAATCATGGATTCAATCAAAAATTGGATTAAAATATTAGCACGTGTCGCACCCAAAGCCTTACGGAGACCAATCTCACGAGTACGCTCTGTCACCGAAACCAGCATGATGTTCATAACACCAGTCCCTCCAACAAAGAGAGAAATTCCTGCGATGGCACTAATAACCGTCGTCATAAATCCAAAAAGTTGTTGTACTTCTTGGAAGGCTGCAGTCGCATCTGCCACCTGATACTCCCCTTGCTGAATACCAGCAATTTCGGTCAATTTTCTAGCTAATTCTGGTCCCACAGTTGGTGTCAAACTGGTATCATTAACACGGAAGACAATATCAGAAATCTCATCCATATTGAAATTATTTGCAAGAGAGATATTAGTCGTAATCGGAAGTCCACCAATACCAAAAGTCTTGGCAGTCTTGGCCTCATCGCTGGTATAAACACCAATGACACGATAGCTAAAGCCACCAACATCTATAACCTGGTTAACAGCTTCTTGAGCAGATCCAAACAGACTATTAGCAAGTTCTTGGTCTAGTAAAATGACACTGGCCACATCTTTATAATCCTGAGCTATGAGACTTCGGCCTGCAACAATTTCATTTTCAACCGCCTTCATGTAGGTAATATTCCCACCCGTCAAGCTAGCGCGCTCCACTTTTTTATCTTTATAGGATAGGGTGGTATTTGTTGAGTTGGTTACATAGTAACTGTCCACACCCTTAAGTTTTGCTGCCTCCTTGACCCAAGCTTCTTGCGGTTTTGGTGGTTCAACAGGAACATCCTCTTCTTTACCAGACACTGTCAAAGCTGATTGCTTTTGTGTAAAAGAACCATCTTTACTTTTGATAGGCGAGAAAAAGACATGGATATTCTTCTGTGACTTGGTCATGTTTTTATTAACTTGACGAGACATGGAATCACCTAGAGCCATAATTACAACAACTGATGAAACACCGATGATGATTCCAATCATTGTGAGAAAAGAGCGCATCTTATGTGCCATGATAGATGAAAAGGCAAATTTCAGATTCTGCATCTTAGTTTTCCTCCTTTTCTAACTGCGCACTGTCAGACGAAATAACTCCATCTCGAATGACGATCTGGCGTTTGGCATAAGCAGCGATTTCAGGCTCATGCGTTACCATGATAATGGTTTTTCCTTCTTTATTCAAGTCAACTAATAGTTGCATGATTTGGTTACCTGTTTTAGTATCCAAGGCTCCTGTCGGTTCGTCCGCTAATATGATAGAAGGATTATTTACCAAGGCACGCGCGATAGCTACACGTTGCTTTTGACCTCCAGATAATTCCGAAGGCAAATGGTGACTACGTTCTGTCAATTCAACCTTGTCTAAATACTCCTCAGCCAACTTACGACGTTTTGAAGACGAAACTCCTGCGTAAATCAAGGGCAATTCTACATTTTGCAGAGCATTGAGTTTAGATAGAAGAAAGAACTGCTGAAAGACAAATCCGATTTGTTGGTTACGAACCTTGGCTAGTTGTTTTTCACCAAGTCCAGCCACTTCTTGGCCTTCAAGATAATACTCTCCACTGGTTGGCGTATCCAACATGCCAATGGTATTCATTAGAGTAGACTTACCAGAACCCGATGGTCCCATTATGGCAACAAACTCACCCTCATTCACTTCTAGGTTGATATTTTTGAGAACCTGCAGCTCTTGGTCACCATTCCGGTAGCTTCTGCAGATATTTTTTAGACTAATTAGTTGCTTCATCAGCCTTCACCTCTTTTCCTTCCTCTAGAGAAGACGTTGGGTTACTGATGACCTTGACTCCATTTGTCAAACCTGAAGTGATTTCTTGGTTGTCTGCATCAGCATTTCCCAAACCAACTTCCACTTTCTTGGCCTTTTTCTGCTCGTCAAGTACCCAGACATAGTTCTTATCATTTTCAGTCACAACACTTGTTAAAGGAACTAGAATAGCTTTACTCTTATTCTTAACCTCAACACTTACTGAAAATCCTTGTTTCAAATCACCGATTTCACTTGTAACATCGATGGTATATGGATATTTAGAACCAGAGTTACCGCCTGCTGCTGCAGCTGCACTTGCTGCTTCGCCATTGTTTTTAGGGTAGTCAGAAATATAGCTAAGCTTACCAGTCCAGCTTTTATCTTGATAAACTTTAGAAGTAAAGGTTACTTCTTGACCTACAGATAAGTTGGCAAGGTTGTATTCAGATAGTTCACCCTTAACTTGCAAGTTTTCATTGCTAACGACATGAACTACCACCTGGCTAGCTCCAGTTGGAGATTTAGAAACATTACGGTTGACTTCGACCACAGTTCCTTCTAGAGTGCTGAGAACCGTCATTGCATCCAACTGACTTTGAGCCTTACTTAATTGTGCTGCTGCATCTGCACGAGCATCACGAGCATCACCTAGTTGTGCATCAATAGATGACACTGAATTTCCTGAGACTGGAGCTGGAGTTTGGGCTGCTGCACCTTCTCCTCCTGCTGGCGCTGGTAACTGGGGAGCTGAAGCGGCTTCATTTCGTGCTTGATTGAGTTCGTTGATATGACGGTCTGCCTTAGCGACTGCTCGGCTCGCTGAATCATAGGCCGCCTGGGCTTCTGAACTACTGTACTTGACTAAAGCCTGTCCTTCGCTGACCTTATCACCCACAGAAACAAGGATTTCATCTAAATCTCCCTTACTAGCATCAAAATAAACATATTGTTCATTTTTTGCCGTTACTGTCCCTGACAATAAAACAGAGGATGCCACGCTTCCTTCCTTGGCAACAACAAGATGAGTAGGTTCATCTTTTACAGCGGTTTGAGATGGTTGTCTAAAGAGTAAAATCCCTCCAGCACCCAATACAACTACACTTGCAGCACCGATTGCTGCATACAATTGCCACTTTTTAGCTTTACTATTCTTTTTCATAATGAAACTCCTTTTTGATTTAAAGTCCTTAACAATATTATACAAAAATTACCAAATATAAACAATAACCGTTTAGAACGAAATAATGACATTTCAGGATTCAATTATTGTTCGGAATTCATTTTACAATCATTGTACTAGTTATATAATACACTTTATTTTTCTTTTTTGCAAGCCTTTTCTTTAATTTTTTTGAACGTAGCAGATTTTTGCAATCACATCAAAAAAAAGATAGAATATGACTATCAAAAAATGACACTCTACTATTTAGAAGAGTACAAAGGAGTTTACAATGAGAGAATACGATATCATTGCTATCGGTGGAGGTAGTGGAGGAATTGCTACCATGAACCGTGCTGGTGAACACGGAGCCAAAGCGGCCGTTATTGAGGAAAAGAAACTAGGTGGAACTTGCGTCAACGTCGGTTGTGTTCCTAAAAAAATCATGTGGTACGGGGCGCAAATCGCTGAGACTTTCCATCAATTTGGACAAGACTACGGCTTTAAGACTACTGATCTTAACTTTGACTTTGCAACCCTACGTCGTAATCGTGAAGCCTACATTGATCGCGCTCGTTCTTCTTATGATGGCAGTTTTAAACGCAACGGTGTAGACTTGATTGAAGGTCATGCGGAATTTGTAGATTCTCATACTGTCAGCGTAAATGGTGAACTGATTCGCGCCAAACATATCGTGATTGCTACTGGTGCCCATCCAAGTATTCCAAATATTCCTGGTGCTGAGCTAGGTGGTTCTTCTGATGATGTATTTGCTTGGGAAGAATTGCCAGAGTCAGTTGCTATTCTAGGCGCAGGTTATATTGCCGTTGAATTGGCTGGCGTACTCCACACTTTTGGTGTCAAGACAGATCTCTTTGTTCGCCGTGATCGTCCTTTACGAGGTTTTGATTCTTATATCGTTGAAGGTTTGGTCAAGGAAATGGAAAGAACAAACTTGCCACTTCATACTCACAAAGTCCCTGTCAAGTTAGAAAAAACTGCTGAAGGCATTACCATTCATTTCGAAGATGGTACTAGTCATACAGCTAGCCAAGTTATCTGGGCTACTGGTCGCCGTCCAAACGTTAAGGGCTTGCAACTTGAAAAAGCTGGAGTAACTCTGAACGAACGTGGCTTTATCCAAGTGGATGAATACCAAAATACTGTTGTTGAGGGAATCTACGCTCTAGGTGATGTAACGGGCGAGAAAGAACTGACTCCAGTAGCTATCAAGGCTGGACGTACCCTATCTGAACGTCTCTTTAACGGAAAAACTACTGCAAAAATGGACTACTCAACTATTCCAACTGTTGTCTTTTCACACCCTGCTATCGGAACTGTTGGATTGACAGAAGAGCAAGCTATTAAAGAATACGGCCAAGACCAAATCAAGGTTTACAAATCAAGCTTTACTTCTATGTACTCTGCTTGCACTGGCAACCGTCAAGAAACACGTTTCAAATTGATCACAGCTGGTTCAGAAGAAAAAGTTGTCGGACTTCATGGAATTGGTTACGGTGTTGATGAAATGATTCAAGGATTTGCTGTTGCTATCAAAATGGGAGCAACCAAGGCAGACTTTGATGCAACTGTGGCGATTCACCCAACTGCATCCGAAGAATTTGTAACCATGCGTTAATCGAAACAAAAGAAGCAGAGCAAAAAACACTTCTAAATATCAAAAAGCGAGTATTTCCGTAGTTGGAGATACTCGCTTTCTTATGTCTTATTTTATAGTATGTTGAAATGAGATATGAAAAAATCAATTAACAAACCATAGCAAAATACAAGGATTATAATACAATCATTTATTCTTTTCTTTAAAAGATTCATATATTTTTTTATATAACTCTTTTATATCTTTTTTCTGAGAATTCAACTCTTCTTTACCGTAGTCAAAGTTTGCTACTACAAATCCCTCGTCAGCATCAGAAAAAGTAAAAAACTCTATTTCAATTAGTTTATTATGCTTAGAGTCCTCTATAGTGTCTCCTAAATCATTATTGAATTTCTTCACTTCTTCTTCACGAACTCCGAACCCCGTAGCAGCTCCATTTGCAATGATGTTTGAAAATACTTCTTCTGAAGACGCTGCTTCTTTCACAGTTATGAAGTATATAGCCTCTTCCGTTTCTACTTGTCTCACTTTATTCCATTTTTCTGTATCACTAGCAGAAAGCGTATAGACTGTTAACTCTACCGTTGGCTTATTGATATTTTCTTTTGTAATCATTTGTTTTCCAAAAAAGAAGAAGGCAAGTAACCCAGCTACAAAGATCAAAGCAATATAAATTATCTTTTTCATACATTATACCCTATATCTTTCATGTCAATTATCACATCAACTTCGTTATAGACAGCTGGATCATGCGTCGCTATTATAACATATTTGTCTTCGTCTCTTTCATTTAATAATAAACGAATGATTTCTTTTCCAATCTCACCATCTAAAGCTCCTGTAGGCTCATCTGCTAAAATAATTTTACGTGGTTTCATTAACATTCTGGCAATAGCTACACGTTGAGCCTGCCCACCAGACAATTCGTATATTTTTTGATGTAAATAGTCACTTGACAGTCCTACTTTTTCAAGTACATCAGTTATTGTTTTTTTGTCTTTAGTGATAAGTTTCAAATTATCATATACTGTTTTGTTATCTATTAAAGAATAATTCTGAAATACATATCCAACAGTATTTTTAAAAAAAGTTCTTTCTTTTATCTTCCAAATATCTTGTTTATCAACTAAAACATTCCCACTGTCAATTTTTTCTAATCTTCCTATAATATTAAGAAGGGTACTTTTACCAGAGCCAGAACCTCCAATCAATGCATAACTTTTTCCAGATTCAAATTTTAAATTTAAGTCTGTAAAGATCTTTTTTGAGCCGAAACTTTTTGAAACGTTCAAAAGGTCAATTGTCATGTTTCATCTCCTTTTAAAATTTTAGTGTAGCTTTCAGATAATTTTCTAAAACTCATTATGATTGACAGCATCAAAACTAGTATAGAAGCAAGACCAATATATAGCAGCTCTATTTGCCCTGTCATAAGAAATGTAAATAGGATAACCATTGTAATAATCATCATAAAGTACTTGAGACTTGAAATTGCTATATATGTTTTTGACAGACCCAAAATAATTTTTTTCACATATTCATTTTGTTTTAGGGCAATATAAAGTTGGACATATTGATAAATGAGTATAAAGACAATACTGTAAATTATCTTCTGCAAGATTTGTGATAGTAGAATTTGGTGCTCTAAGGATTGGATCTTTAATTTCACAATTTGGTAAACATCTACTGGATTCATTGAGAAATTCAACGGGACAGTCATCTCATTTATTTTTTTTACCGCTTCAGGACTAAAAAGAGATTTATATAGTATGTTACTAGCCAAAGAAAACTTATTATTTTCCATCATTTTGTCCGTATCTAAAACAACAACTATATTATCTTTGCTATCTGCTACATTTGCCAGCGGTAAAATATCTTTCATTTTAAGATTATTATCAGCATCCTCATTAAAATAAAAAATTTTTTCCCCATCAGGAATTATTTGTACTGCAAGCTGTTCTTTTGTATAGTTTGTTCCAATAAATTGTTCTGCTACAACTGTATTCTCAATAGATTTCTGGTTTTCTTTCCACTTCTCAGGAATATAGATGGTTGCTATCTTATTATCTAAAAGATGATAGTTTGTTCCATTCACTTTATTTTGTAGGTTAGCACCTGTTTGATTAATATAAATCAACTCTTTATTTATTTCTGGATTCGTTATCCCGTCATTTTCTAATTGTTTAGAAAAATTTTCTATAACATGTGAAGTTTTCATGAAATCTGGAACATATGCCGAAGATCGTTCTATATATAAAAAATCTAAGTTTTTTAAGGCAGCAACTATCTGTAGATACTTACCATCTGAATCACTAACTTCTCCATTTTTAGCAGAGTTACTTTCAATTCCAAGGAATTCAATCCTTCTCCAGTCTTTTACTGTGTCCCATGGTACTAAATTTTGTATTTGTATGTTAATACTAGATTGACTACTCTTTGTTTCTTGTAAAAAAATTCCTGAGACAAGGATGATAATCGAAATGATGACAAGCCATACGACAAAAATAAGTTTATTTTTCGCCTTGTTTTTGATAATTTCAATGGGCTTTTCAATCTGAATCGTCAACCAAAATAAAACAAAAGTAATAAGATCAATGATTTGAAATAGTATAAAATTCGTTAAAAGCAGAGAGAAAAATAACTTAGAACTATAGGTGAAGAAACCATTACCCAAAAAAGAACTGTAAGAAATCATCAATAAAGCCATCATAATCAGTTCAAAAATAATAGAAATGACATACTCTCTTCTAAGGTCGTATACAGGCAGGCCCAAAGAACGTCGTATCACTCCTTCTTTGATCTGCCTCGTCCTAACAACAAATAACACAACTAATAAAGTTAAGTAAATTGAACCCATTAACAGTATTCTTAAAGTTCCTGTGAATTGTAATATTCCTCCTATATACCAAGGATAAGCCATATATACTGTTTGTAGTCCAGTCATCGTAAGTGGTTTCAAACTGTCTACATCCATTTTCCCAAGTGTGTAATACATCCCTATTATTGGTGCTGACTTTAATTGTTCATTATCTACATCATCAAAATTTACATACTTCAACTGACCAGAATTCTGAACGATTGGCTTGTAAATGGTAACCTTTTCCGTTTTTGATAAGTCACGAACCATTTCGTATATTTCGTTATTAGAAAGATTGCTTTTTCCTTGAATAGAAAAAGCACCATCAATTGGTAAAGGTATGGGGATTTCGGTATCGCTGATAGTGACCAGACCAATTGTAGCAATCAAACAAAAGAAGAATCCAATGATACATAATTTTAATTTCATAAGCAATTACCATATTACAAAAGACCCTATTATATAATTGGGTCTCTTGTTTTCATAAATTATTTTTAAAATCTATAATAATCCCAATATGCATTTAATCGAACATCGGTCCAAGATTTTGTAGCACTTGAATATGCCCATCCATAATCTTTTTTATCCTGAGCTTTAACTGTTCCCCAAAAATTCGTTACTGAAGATTTTGATCCAATATTATCTGGAGAACTAACAAAGTAATTCGAATAACCAGAGTTATCATTTACACCATATTCCCATACATCAATAATGGGACTTGGAGCAGGGTGTACCGTTACTGCGTTAACGACACTAGCTGTAGTAGCAAATCCAAAACTTAAAAAACTTGCAACTAGAAAAACAGATGCTTTCTTATTAATTCTTTTTTCATTTTACTTCTCCTTGAATTTAAATATTTGATGAAGAGTAAATAATAGTCCCTTTTTAATCCCTCCATATTACTTTAATATGAATTGATTATATTTAGGTTTTTAATCACCGTTACGGTATCTAGAGTCGTTAAAATATCTCATAACTACCCCTCCTTTTAAAATTGAACATATCTAGATGTATCCGTTTACATTTGTAATTGTAGTACTTATTTTTTAGTTTGTCAAGTATTTATAGTATATTTTTTGATAAAATGGGATTATCTATAAAGACAATTTTCGAATCTACAAAAAAATTATCCAACTTAACCAGTAAGCAAAATCGGCCGTTACAGTTTTTGTTACCTTTGTTATAAAAATAGGTTGACAATGATTCCTCTACGAGTATAATAGTTACTATACATCAGAAAAGAGGTTAACTATTTTGAAAAAAGCTCACGTTTATGCTATCCCTGCTATTGGGGCTGCTCTCATTGCTGTTTTGGCACAAATCAGTCTTCCAATTGGACCTGTTCCCTTCACTCTGCAGAACTTTGCAATCGGCTTGATTGCTACTGTCTTTAGACCGAGAGAGGCTGTACTTTCTGTTGGACTCTATCTTCTTCTAGGTGCTATCGGTCTTCCTGTCTTTGCAGGAGGTGGAGCTGGATTTCATGCTTTGATTGGTCCTACTGCAGGCTATCTTTGGTTTTATCTTGTTTATTCTGGACTTACCTCTTCTCTAACTAACAGTGATAGTGGTTTTGTCAGAATTTTTCTAGCAAATCTCTTAGGAGATACACTTGTCTTTGTTGGTGGGATCATTGGATTGCATTTCCTAGCTGGAATGCCATTTGAAAAAGCTCTTGCTGTGGGGGTATTTCCCTTTATCATCCCAGATCTTGGTAAAATTATTGCTATTAGTTTTATTAGCCGTCCATTACTTCAACGCCTTAAAAATCAGGCTTACTTTACTAACTAAAAAAGGATATCGAGTTGTCATAACTCAGTATCCTTTTCTTTCATTTTGAAAACTTATACTCTTCGAAAATCAAATTCAAACCACGTCAGCTTCGCCTTGCCGTACTCAAGTACTGCCTACGGCTAGCTTCCTAGTTTGCTCTTTGATTTTCATTAAGTATTAGTTACCTTTAAAGGCATCCACCATCGTTTGAAATTCTTCATTGGAGAGAGTAATCCCTTTGCCCATTTTAGTATGATCTGGACTCCAGGCACGAATATCAAACTTTGCAGGGGCACCATTAAAGCTCACACGGTTGATTTCCTTAGTCCAACCTTTTTCGTTTTCAGAAAGAGTCAACAAGTGCTCTTCGATTTCAAATGTAAATTCTGCCATTTTCTTCTCCTTTTTTAGCTTTCATTAGTTTATTCGTAAAATCTTGTAGATTTTAGGAAAATTTTATATAATATTGATATAAAAGAAGGGAGGCCACTATGAGACATAAATTCCAGCAAGTTCTAGATAAAATACATGACTTTTTAAATGGACATGACCAAGCTGACCAGACTGAAACCAACTCCCTTACAGCCACTATTGAAGAGGCTATCCAGAAACAAACCGCTGTTCACCTTATCTTGTCTGAGACAAGCTTTACAGGTGACATCATCAAATACGATCAGCAACGCCAGCAAATTATCGTGAAAAATTTTGCTAAAAATGTAAGCCGTATTATCCGCATAAACGATATTCAACGCCTGCGATTTGTCCCTTCAACTGTCCAAACAGCTCAAAAAAATAGATTTAAGAAAGAGTGAGATGTAGTTGCTTCATCCCACTCTTTTTTCTTAGCGAACTTGTTCAAAATGTAAATGAACGGCGATATGATCTCCATAACCACTTCTTTCCAAATCACGTTGTAAACGATAGGAAATGTAGTGTTCAGCAATGGTAATGTAACCTGCACCCAGTAAACGATGCTCAACCAAAGACTGAATCATGCTGATGGTAGCACGTTCCACCTTGGCTTCTTCCAAATCCAAAACCACTTTCTTAGTGACTTGTGCAAGGTTTTGACGTAAATCATCTGTCAATACATAGACAGTCTGGGCTGCCTTTAAGATAGCTTGGTAAATCTTGTCTGGATTAAATTCAGCAATTTCTCCATCACGTTTGATTACTTGCATAGGTTTCTCCTTTATTCTTTGTTTTCTTTGATTTCTTTGATTTCTGCCAGTATTTTTTCTTCTTCTGCTGTCAGTTGATAATGTTCAAGCAAATCCGGTCTGCGCTCGTAGGTTTTCTTTAAACTCTCATACAGTCGCCACTGACGAATCTTTTCATGGTGCCCGCTCATCAGAATATCCGGCACAACCATACCACGATAATCATAGGGCCGTGTGTACTGAGGGTATTCGAGAAGGCCTGAAGAAAAACTATCATCTTGGTGGCTAGACTCCTTGCCAATCACTTCTGGAATCAGGCGTACCGCAGCATCAATCATGGTCATAGCCGCCAACTCTCCACCAGTCAAGACATAGTCACCCAGGGAAATCTCATCTGTCACCAAGGTCTTAATGCGCTCGTCATACCCCTCGTAGTGACCACAGATAAAGATCAGTTCCTCTTCTTTGGCTAAATCCTCAGCATAAGCCTGATCAAACTGCTTGCCAGCTGGATCGAGGAGAATAACGCGCGGATTTTTCTTTTCAATAGCATCAAAGGCATCAAAAATGGGTTGGGCTCGGAGCAACATCCCTTGACCGCCTCCGTAGGGCTCATCGTCGACATGGCGGGCCTTTTCAGCATATTCTCGAAAATTATGATACTGGATATCCAAGAGCCCTTTTTCACGTGCCTTTCCAACGATTGAGTGCTCTAGCGGAGAAAACATCTCTGGAAAAAGGGTTAAAATATCAATCTTCATCGTCTAACCCTTCTAAGATTTCCACATCGACGCGGTTATTTGGAATATCAACATTGAGAACCACTGGTGGGATATAAGGCAATAACAAATCACGCTTGCCTTTTCGCTTGACCACCCAGACATCGTTAGCACCTGGTTGCAGGATTTCCTTGATGGTTCCAATCAAATTATCACCCTCATAGACTTCCAAACCGATAATCTCGTGATAATAAAATTCACCATCATCTAAATCGTTTAAATCTTCCTCAGAAACCTTGAGACTGTATCCCTTGTACTTTTCGATAGCGTTGATATGGTACATATCTTTGAATTTGATAATGTCAAAGTTCTTCTGTTTACGGTGGCTAGCGATAGTCACTGTTTGAACAAACTGATCTTTTTCATCAAACAAGGCCAACTCAGTACCTTTTTTAAACCGTTCTTCTGCAAAATCCGTCACAGACAAGACTCGCATCTCACCCTGCAACCCTTGCGTATTGACGATTTTCCCAACATTAAAGTAGTTCATCTTGTCTCCTGTACTTTATTTCTATCCATCTTATTCGGACAATTCTCGAATAATAATCACAATTTTTTCTGATTCTGACCATTGTAAATAATGGTGATTCCCTCCTAAAATGAGTTTAGTATTGGAAGTCCGATATTCTGATTCTCTGTACTCTTTTTCTCTATAAGGCTGACAAAAAATAAATACAGGGACATAAGATTCTATCGACAAATTCTCAAAATCTTCCTCAGTAATCTCTCCAGATATCTGAAATCCTGGATCTTGATTTTCCAACTCTGAGCCTTTTTCTTGCATTATTTCCCAGATTTCTTTATTAATTTCAGGGCTAAATGTCTCTTGAGTTAAATTCTTAAAATAAAATTCAGGACCACACTCGTCAATCAGCCTCATCTGCTCTTCCATTTCTGGATAAGGATTTTCTGAAAAATCAGCAAACATGACGTTTTTAGTTGTCGGTTCAATTGCTACTAAAGCCTGACACTTAATTGGTTTCTTGAGTAATTTGCAAGCTAAAATTCCACTCAAACTATGTACACAAAGTATATATTCAGAAATCCCTAATTCTTCAAGTACTTCATATACCGCATCTGCAAGATTATCTAGATTTTTTCCAGCTTGGTCATGAATCGGACTCCTACCTGTGTTCGGAAAATCAATTGTCAAATAACCAATTGTAGGAGGAAGTTTTTCAAGTATAAGTGAAAAATTTTCATAACTTGGTAGCAAACCTGCGCCACTTAAACAAACTAGCACTTTCTTTTGCTTTTGATAAGTAACAGAGAGACTACCAATTTCTGTAGATACTTCAATCCTCTTCATAAAGAAATCCACTCATTCTATATAATGAATTATTAAAAATCCTTATCCTTTATTTTAACACGTTCCAGTGATTTTCTCAAGTTGGATAAATCTCATCTTACAGAGCTACTACTTCTT
Source organism: Streptococcus sp. k-163 (assembly GCF_013277555.1). GTDB lineage: Bacteria > Bacillota > Bacilli > Lactobacillales > Streptococcaceae > Streptococcus. Next base: position 23,398 of record NZ_VMND01000017.1, read on the forward strand.
CAAAGAATTCACCAATTATCTGATTAAACTCTTGAGGATGGTCATTCATAGGTTGGTGTTTGCTATCTGAAATCGTTACTTGACGCGCATTGGGATTTAAGGCCATGATTCCATCGTAGATCATTTTTAGGTGTTTGGGAAAATCGTTTTCGCCTCTTACTAATAGCATAGGAGGATTGCCATGATAACCTTCTATCTCATGAACAGCCAAAAAACCTGTGATTCCAAGGTTCAAAAAAACATCTCTCCCAGTTTCTATAATGGACGTCTTGACTAATTCTCTTGTGATAGGATTATCTGTACACATTTTTGAGTTCTTATCTGCAATCAACTTCCAAGGAATCGTTTTGTACATAAGGGAACTATATTTTATGCGATTTCTCTCTTTATCTGATAGGTAACGATGCTGTCCCCAACTATCTACCATTACCAAGGCTAGAACTCTTTCTGGATGGCGATAGGTGTACTCTTGAAGTGGATTCCCTCCCCAAGAATGACCAACCAATATCACCTTATCCAACTGAAAATAGGACAAAATAGCATCTACATCTTGAACAGCACTTTCTAAGTCGGGTAGGCCAACTTTCATAGGTGATTCACCCTGTCCTCTCACATTGACAAAGTAGAGGTCAAATCCTTCAAAGGCATCATACTGGTGGGCCCACATCTGACTACGGCCACAAGCTCCATGATAAAAAATAATGTGGCCTTTATTTGTGTTTCCAGGACGATGATAAACAACCAAATCACAATCTACGACTGGTATAATGTGACGTACCAAAGTCTCAGGTTTTCTGTTATAAAAAGCAATAGCTTCAGCTATATCATTTTGCTTCATTATTACACTCTCTCCTCTTTATCCTAGTGTTATTCTTTTTATCTATTTTATCATGCTATATTAAAATCATCGTTTTCCAAACTTAATTACATTAAAATTTTTGAATTTTCTGTATCATTTAGATTAAGAAAAAGACTGCTCAGCAATCTTTACTTTTTTCTCATCAGATTCATGCCTAAAATTCCAGCAATAATCAAAGTTGCTCCGATTACATGGTAGCTATAAATTGGTTCGTGGAGGATAAGAGCTCCAGCTAGAATGGTCAAAACTGTCCCAAGATTTCCAAAGACACTGACGGTTGATGCTCCAAGTCGAACAATAGCATAGATAGAGAGACTACCAGTAACGATAGAGGCTAGAATTCCCAAATAGAGAATTGAAAGCAAATAAGACACCTGTCCAAGTGGCGCAAAGTAAGCTAATATGTTCCCCTCCAGATAGTGAGAGGTCAGACTCAGCGTATTAAAGGTGACGAAGCCAACAAATATCACAACAGCTGTCATATCCATGGCCCGATAGCGACCTCCTGTGGACTTGCTGAGAATATTGTTTATTGCATTGGCGAGAACAGATCCCAACATCAAGAGAAAGCCAAAGCTAGCAGTCTCAGTACCAAAGTTAGCTCCTTTACTAAGGAAGATGAAAACTACTCCTGCTACGGATAAAAATAAAAAGAACTTTTGCAGCAAGCTTGTCTTTTCCTTGAGAAAGACCGATGCTAAAAGGAGCGTAAAAATCGGGACAAGAGCCTGTAAAATTCCAGCTTCAGAAGACGATATATACTGTAAAGCAAAGGATTGAAAAATAAAAAATAAAAGCGGATAGAAAAGACTCATAGGAAGAATAGAAAGAATATCTTTTCTACTTAAACTCACTTTAATAAGTTTGGTTTGATGAAGAACGACCATTACTAAAGCTGCGATTGTATAGCGATGCGCTAAGTTTGTAAGAGGACTGGCATAGCTCAAAGCAATCTTAGTAAATAAAAAAGAAAAACCAATGATGGCTGAAAAGGATAAGGCTGCTAGGTAAGCTTTTGTTTTCTCGTTCATAGACTGTTACTCCTTTTAAAAATAGCTATTCTCAAGATTGATTGACTATAATTCTTTGAGACTGTCTTTCCATTGTAGCATAGTAGAATCCTAGATGCTATTTCTAGGATTAGTATTTTATGCCTTCTATCACTCTTTATCTAGTTCATTGACTAAAAAAGACTCTACAAGTCTAATCTGCCTTTCTCGTTCTTATCTCACAAGTTCTAACTTATCTACCTCTTGGAGATTCCTTACTTTGATAATATAAACTGCCAATTTCACTGTTTTCTATTTACTAGCTAGGCCAATATAGGTGAAATTTTCTTTATTAGTAAAAATCATTCCTTATCGTCTTAGAGGTCCCCCTTCAAAAATCCTTCCAAATCACGTTCATGTTGGTACTTGATGGCTGCTATTGCGACGGTGTAGTGAATGACATCAGCCAGTTCTTTTGCTAGTTCCTCGTTCGAATCTTGAACTCCTTCTTTTCGACCAGAGCGACCATTCAAAACTTCGGCCACTTATCCGACTTTCTCCACTAACTTGATAAAGAGACCTTCCTCAGTTCGAGCAATACTCTTCGAAAATCAAATTCAAACTACGTCAGCTTCACCTTGCCGTACTCCAGTACAGCCTGCGGCTAGCTTCCTAGTTTGCTCTTTGACTTTCATTGACTATAACTAGTCTTGTAATTGTCTAAACGTTAAATCCTTCATATCCTGCTCCTTGCAAAAAAAGCGAGACATCCGTCCCGCCCTTCTTATTTTTCGTCAATAACGATTCTTACTTTTTTGTCTTCAGTTGGGACAGAGTAGACAATCGTTCTTATCGCAGAAATTGTGCGACCCTTACGACCGATTACACGACCCACATCGCTTTGATCAAGATCCAAATGATATTCCAAAAACTCTGGTGTATCTTCAATCTTGATAGTTAAGGCATCTGGTTGTGAAATCAAGGGTTTCACAATCGCAATAATGAGATTTTCAATCGTATCCATCTGTCAACCTACTTTAAACTTATTTTGAAAATTTAGAATCGTGGAATTTTTTCAATACGCCTTCTTTTGAAAGGATGTTGCGAACTGTATCTGAAGGTTGAGCTCCATCAGCCAACCATGCAAGAACGCGGTCTTCTTTCAAAGTTACTTGGTTTTCAGCAACAAGCGGGTTGTAAGTTCCAACTGTTTCGATGAAACGTCCGTCACGTGGTGAACGTGAATCTGCTACGTTGATACGGTAGAAAGGTTTTTTCTTAGAACCCATACGAGTCAAACGGATTTTAACTGCCATTTTTAAAGTCTCTTTTCTTATTTTTTATTTGAGTGAAATAGCTGAGCTATTTAGCACATGTTCTATTATAGCAGATTTCTGTCAGGTGTCAAGAAAAAAACTTGACAGACTATAAAATTTTTAAACCATTTAGAAATTTACTATAATTTTAAAGAAAAATCAGAAAGAGAATGTCATGAAAACTATTTTAGAAACGTTTTATAAAGACCACCGAGTCAAACCTTATATCTCACCTGAACGTGATTTGGATACCTGGCTCCTAAATCCAAAGCCTGTTCCCAAGAGAAATATCAAGGATTTTAAGAATGATATCTACTAATTAATTTATAAAATATGAATGAATAGATTCTAAATAGGGAAATAGTTTAGGTCTGTAAAAGATTAAATAATTTCTATTTTAGCTGTTAGAAACGTTGGTACATCAATGTTTTTAGAATGCTACATAATAAAAGGTAGAGTGAATGGTAGAGTAGTTATTGCGTTAGTTCATCAATCTTATCGATATAAAGATTAACAGATTCTAACTTTCTTTGCGGTGCTAACTCGGCGTATGTGTCCATTGTTGTTGAAATTGATTTATCTTTTTTGATTTTTTAATGACCTTTTTGCCATTATGGATAATTTTTTCAGTTTCATCAGAAATCAAAAATTTTTTTCTTTGAATATTGAAATTTGCGAATGTCTTGGAAAGTCTAAGACAGCTAGATTGTATAGAAATTAAGTCATCATCCGACAAAGAATTCATTCTTTTATTTACAGTTTCTAAATCTCTAAATATAATAGAGCTGAAGCAGTGGTAAAACAGATTTTCAACAAACTTGGCAATATCTCTAAAAATAATTTCTTTATAGTCCAAGTCGGTTTAAGTATTCAAATAAAGTAATATTGAAGCGGTAACTTGTCGCTTTTACTTTTCAACTTGGCTAACTTGACCTGCATTACCTAGGTAGCTTTGCTTTAAATTATATTTTTCTCTTAAAGATTTGATACGAGTATGTATTTCTTGTGAGTAATTTTCATCAAAAAATTTCATATATAATCCCCTATAATCATGGAAAAGTAGTAAAAATAGTTGTTATCCTAGTTGATTAAAAAAATCTCTGATTTCCTCATCTTTTATAAAATAATATATAATTTTCCCCTCTCTTCTAGTGTCCAAGATGTTTTGATTGGCTAGTTTACGAAGATGGTGGGAGGCAGATGCCATACTGAGATTTAGTAAACAGGCTATATCACAGACACAGAGTTCTTCAACAGCAAGAAGATAGAAGATGATATTTATCTGCTTATTATCGGTAAATTTTGTTAAAATGCGAAGTGATTTTTGGACTTTTTCCTTTTCAAGGTAGTTCGTTGCGGTTGTAATATTTTGCTGATTTATAACATTCACTTGGCAGATACTATCTTTTTTCATAATATTTTCTCCTAGCCTAATATAGTCCATAGTATGTCAAAACTGTTATTTTCAATCAGGATATATATCCCCAATCCTAAATAGACAACGGCAATAAACCATCTGCTATATTTTTCCAAAATTTCTCCAACAGAAGGGACTTGTGCTAATTTTTGGGCAGAAAAAACCAAGAGATAAATCATGACTAGAAAAGTAAGTAAAGTCACTATCAAATTCGCTAAATTTAAGGTAATAAAATATGGGACAAAGACACCAATATTGTCAGCGCCACAACTTGCAAAAGTAATCATAGCGACTAGAAAAATCAGGTTTTTATTGTCTTTTCGCAAACCATCTTTTGCAATAGCTTCTCCATCAGAATCTCCTAAAAGCAAAACTTTGAGGCCTAGGAAAATTGGAATCAAACCGAGTAAACCTAAAATCTCTTTACTAGGAATATAATTTAAGACAAATGCAAAAAGCAAACTTAGCAATATTAGACTAACAGAGCCTAGAAATTGTCCTAAATAGATGTTAATGATGTCTTTTCTGCTTTTTCTTTTGGCAAAAAATAACATTAGGATAATAAGTAAGTCTACGGCTGTCCCAGAATACAGGATTATTGAAGTAACAACATTTTGAATCATAAAACACCTCATTCAAATATATTTTTGAATGTATTCTAACATTAAACTTTGTAGATGTCAACTTAAAATCCACCAAAATATAGATAAGAAGTTAGTGTACCAAATATTAAAAAGCCCTGCCATCGCAATGACAGCAGGGCTTAACTTCAATATCCAGATGATATATTTATCTAAAAAGGGTTGAGTAAAAGGTAGAGTTTTTATTGATTTGTAGTGCGATATAATGAGTTTCCAAAAATCAAAAATCGCTTAAAATCAGTATTTTGACATCTATTGACGTGTACTGAAATCCTTACTTAACCTCTGTAAAAATTAACTTCTATACCTACAAAGCTTATTCTGACAGACTTTATAACAGTCTAAGAAAAAAAGTAGAGATTCATACAGTATCTAGATTTTCCAAAAATTCCTTATCATCAAATATTATTAACGAAACTATCCAAACCAAATCCGATGCATTGCTTCAAAGAATTCTTTAGTTGTTTGACTAGCGAGGGCTTTTATTAAAAAATTTTTTCAAATAATTGCCACCTTGGCACATAAATTCTTGCTTTCCAAATTTAAATGTGATATATTTATAACATAAAATTTAAGTGTTATATATTTATAACACAAAAAAGGAGTCTATCATGAAAAAAAGTCAAAAAATGCGTGGCCTCATTGCAATGATTGCCGTAGCTCTCTTTATTGATTTTATTGTTTTATTTGGTTCTAATCTTAGTTGGGGACCCAAGTTAGTTATTACTGGTATTTCAGTGTCAGGTCAAATTATAGCCATTTGGAGCTGGCTACATACGAAACCACGGCCTCATAAGATTCAGAAAGATAAGGGAAAGACTATTTTTGACTTGTCTGCTAAGCTTTACACGATACTTGTGTTGTCAGCAAGCATTTTTTATACAGTAGGTATTTGTGTTGCGACCCCAAGCGAAAGTTCTGGTATTAGAGAATGGATTTTGGGGATTGGCCTCGTTATTGAAGTGATTGTATTTGGCTTTTTCTGTTTTAAAAATGTCAAGGAAACTCCGGACGAACGCTTTTATACTAATTTAGCCAAGGCAGCTAGCTTGATGTTTGTTTTTATACTAGGCGCACTGATGATTCTAGCAGTTAGCATTGGATATATAGGGTCTCTCACGCTTTACATGGGCCAGATCTTTATTAGCATAGCTGCCTTGATTTTCATATTTGCGGTTGTCTATTTTATCTTGGAACGGAGAGGATAAGCATGGCCAAAGAAAGCAAGATTATTACTAATCTCAAATCTGTTCGTGAGTCCACAGGCATGACCCAGCAGGAGTTAGCCGACCTCATCGGCATGCGACGCGAGACAATTCTGCACTTGGAAAATAACCGTTACAATCCTTCACTAGAAATGGCTCTTAAAATTGCTCAAGTTTTTAATCTGAAAGTAGAAGACCTCTTTGAACTCAGACAGAAAGAGGAAGCATAATTCTTTTCGAGACCTAGTATTAAGTTCACTGATTAATTAGGAAGTAAAGCCAAAAGAAAAAATCCATTGAAAATGTGCTCTTTTAAAATATAGTAATTCTTTCGAATTAACGTTTACTAATTGTGATGCTTTACGAGCTCTCTTAAGATCTGGTTCCCAAAATACTTTGAGTATACTTATGGCATTGATGTCCCTAATCAAGCGACTTTTTGGTTGACTTTCTCTTAAACTACCTTGTCACTAATATTTGAAATCCCCTTCCTTTTAGGGTACAATGGTAGAAATGAATTTTTGAGAGGAATAGAATGAAAAAACTAGCAACCCTTCTTTTACTATCCACTGTAGCCCTAGCTGGATGTGGCAACATCCAACGTAGTTTGCGTGGTGATGACTATGTTGATTCCAGTCTTGCTGCTGAAGAAAGTTCCAAAGCAGCAGCCCAATCTGCCAAGGAGTTAAGCGATGCTTTAACAAACGAAAACGCCAATTTCCCACAACTATCTAAAGAAGTTGCTGAAGACGAGGCTGAAGTGATTCTACACACAAGTCAAGGAGATATTCGCATTAAACTCTTCCCTAAACTCGCTCCTCTAGCGGTTGAAAACTTCCTCACTCATGCCAAAGAAGGCTACTATAACGGCATTACATTCCACCGTGTCATCGATGGCTTCATGGTTCAAACTGGAGATCCGAAAGGGGACGGTACAGGTGGTCAGTCCATCTGGCATGACAAGGATAAGACAAAAGACAAGGGAACTGGTTTCAAAAACGAGATTACTCCTTATCTCTATAACATCCGTGGTGCTCTTTCTATGGCTAATACTGGTCAACCAAACACCAATGGCAGCCAGTTCTTCATCAACCAAAACTCTACAGATACCTCTGCTAAACTCCCTGCAAGCAAGTATCCAAAGAAAATCATCGAAGCCTATAAAGAAGGTGGAAATCCTAGTCTAGATGGCAAACACCCAGTCTTTGGTCAAGTGATTGACGGTATGGATGTTGTAGATAAGATTGCTAAATCCGAAAAAGATGAAAAAGACAAGCCAACTACTGCTATCACAATAGATAGCATCGAAGTAGTAAAAGACTACGATTTTAAATCATAAAAACCAAAAAATACAGTATCCACATTCGGTACTGTATTTCTTTTATCCTCATTTTTAAGTTAGATTATTAAAATCCCAGATTTGGTCCATCCAGCCTTCATAGAAGTCTGGCTCGTGGCAGACCATTAGAATAGATCCCTTGTATTCTTTGAGAGCACGTTTGAGTTCATCCTTGGCATCCACATCCAAATGGTTGGTCGGCTCGTCCAGCACTAAAACATTGTTTTCACGATTCATCAAGAGACAGAAACGAACCTTGGCTTGTTCCCCACCTGACAAGACCTGAATTTGGCTTTCAATATGCTTGGTTGTCAAACCACAACGGGCAAGAGCTGCACGAACTTCTGCTTGGTTGAGAGCTGGAAAGGCATTCCAGACAGCTTCAAGAGGAGTTTGGCGATTACCGCCTTCTACTTCTTGTTCAAAGTAGCCAAGTTCTAGATAATCTCCACGTTCCACTTCCCCAGCGATTGGTGGGATAATTCCCAAGAGACTCTTCAAGAGAGTTGTTTTCCCGATACCATTGGCACCGATAATAGCAACCTTTTGATTACGTTCAAAGGTAAGATTTAAAGGCTTGGTAAGTGGACGGTCATAACCAATCTGCAAATCCTTGGCTTGGAAGATAAAGCGCCCTGGTGTACGAGCCGGTTTGAAATCAAAGGATGGTTTTGGTTTCTCACTTTGGAGTTCGATAATATCCATCTTATCCAATTTCTTCTGACGAGACATGGCCATGTTTCGTGTTGCAACACGCGCTTTGTTTCGAGCTACGAAGTCTTTGAGGTCTGCAATTTCTTTTTGCTGACGTTCGTAGGCCGCCTCCAGTTGAGATTTCTTCATAGCATAGACTTCTTGGAACTGGTAGTAGTCACCAGAATAACGCGTCAGCTGTTGATTTTCCACATGATAGACGATATTGATAACATCATTGAGGAATGGAATATCGTGCGAAATAAGGACAAAGGCATTTTCATAGTTTTGGAGATAGCGCTTAAGCCAGTCAATGTGCTCAGCATCCAAGTAGTTGGTCGGCTCGTCCAAAAGCAAGATATCAGGCTTTTCAAGGAGAAGTTTAGCCAAAAGCACCTTGTTTCTTTGACCACCTGACAAAGAAGTTACATCCGTATCCATGCCAAAGTCCATGACACCAAGGGCACGCGCCACTTCATCAATCTTAGCATCCAAGGTATAAAAATCACGACTCTCCAGACGGTCTTGAAGTTCACCAACTTCTTCCATAAGAGCATCAACATCCGCTCCATCTTCAGCCATTTCCATATAGAGGTCATTGATACGGGCTTCTGCTTTGAAAAGCTCATCAAAGGCTGTACGGAGAACATCACGCACCGACTGTCCTTCTTCCAAGACAGAGTGCTGATCCAAGTAACCAGCAGTCACATACTTTGACCACTCAACCTTCCCTTCATCTGGTAACATCTTACCAGTCACAATGCTCATAAAGGTTGATTTCCCTTCACCATTAGCACCGACCAGGCCGATATGTTCCCCCTTGAGGAGACGGAAGGACACATCTTCAAAAATTGCACGGTCGCCAAAACCGTGACTCAGATTTTTAACTTCTAAAATACTCATTTTAATTCCTTATCTTATTTTTATGTAATTGTTTATAGAGGAGCCAAGCCGAATAGCCACCCAAGGTATTGGTCCACAAATCATCAATCTCAAAGACGCGATTAAAATCAAAGAAAAAGTCCAAGACTAACTGCGTACACTCAATTCCAAGACTCACTAGAAAACTAAAAAGTAGCACTTTTTTTGTTTTCCGCAAGTTTGGAAGGAGATAAAGGAGTTGGAACACCAAAGGAAAAAGCAAGAAGACATTGAGGATATTTTGTAAAAAAATCCAAGATAATTGTCCTACATCACTCACTTCGCCCAGTTTCCAGAGAGAATTGAAAGGAGTCAAAAGAAAAACCAGGCGTCCAAGATGCTGAATACCTGGAGTTTCAACTCCTACAGGAGATTGTTCTTGAGGAGTAAAGCAAAAGTAGACAATGCAAATGCTATAGAAAATAACTCCCCAGACCAAAACATGATTATAAGTTTTCTTCATCATTAAGGATTGACTGCTGCGACTGCTTTCTGGCGGTCGCGTTTCATTGTATTAGAACGCAATTGTCCACAAGCTGCATCAATATCAGTACCATGCTCTTGACGAACCACACAGTTAACCCCTTTTTTCTTAAGCGTATCATAGAAGGCCAGGACGCGCTCTTTAGGACTACGGCTATATTGGTCATGCTCACTAACTGGATTGTAAGGAATCAAGTTTACATAAGACAATTTCTTGATGTTCTTGAGCAATTCAGCCAATTCCAAGGCTTGTTCTACACCGTCATTGACTTCATTGAGCATAATATACTCAAAGGTCACACGACGATTGGTTGTTTCGATATAGTACTCAATAGCGGCAAAGAGTTTTTCAATCGGAAAGGCACGGTTAATCTTCATGATGCTTGAGCGCAATTCATTGTTAGGCGCGTGAAGAGAAACGGCAAGATTGACCTGAACCCCTTCATTAGCAAAATCACGAATTTTATGGGCCAAACCTGACGTAGAAACAGTGATGTGACGAGCCCCGATAGCCATCCCCTTGTCATCATTGATGGTACGAACGAAATTCAAGACATTGTTGTAGTTATCAAAGGGCTCACCGATTCCCATGACAACGATATGGCTGACGCGTTCATCCTGACCACGCTCATCAAAGTATTTCTGAACCAGCAAGATTTGCGCTACAATTTCACCGTTATTGAGGTCACGTTGCTTCTTAATCAAACCAGAAGCACAGAAGGTACAACCGATATTACAGCCGACCTGAGTCGTCACACAGACTGACAAACCATAGTGCTGACGCATCAGTACAGTCTCAATCAGCATACCATCAGGCAACTCAAAGAGATATTTAACAGTACCATCAGCAGACTCTTGCACGATACGCTGTTTCAAGGGATTGACCACAAACTGGTCATTAAGCTTAGCAATCAAATCCTTGGAAAGGTTAGTCATTTCTTCAAATGACTGGACACGCTTACGGTAAAGCCATTCCCAGATTTGATCTGCACGGAATTTCTTTTCTCCCTGCTCCAAAACCCATTCCTGCATGGTTTGACGTGTTAAACTATAAATTGACGGTTTCATTTCTTCTCCTTATTCTCTACTCACTTCTGACGAATGACAAAATGACGTTGTCCCTTATCCTCTTTCTGAGAATGCTGGTCTTTCTGACGACGTCTATTTTTCTTATCTGCATTCGGTTTTCGTTTGGTTTGAGTCGGTTTCTTTCCTTTTTTAGAAGGCTGTTCTTCTTCCTTCTTACGCATTTTCTTGTCAAATGATGCTCGCTTAGGGGCTTCATTTTCTAAGACAAAATAGGCACAACCATAACTACAATACTCTAAAAGGTAGTCTTGTAAACGACTGATTTTTTCAAGTTTTTCTTCTGTTCGATCATCCTTATAAAAACCTCGTAGGCGAAGCTGTTCGTTGCTCCAATCTCCCACTATATAATCAAACTTGGTTAAGACTTCTGAAAAACGCTGATTAAAAGCCGTCACATCGAAGGCATCCTTGATATTTTCCACCAAGGAAAAAGCTATCCCTTCCGTTTCGACCTTGTCCCCGTGTAAATGAAACTCAGGACCAGGAAACTTGTTATAGTTGTATAATTCAGGTGCAATTTCTTTTCGCATAGATATCCTTTTTTCACGATTACTTAATACTTTATTCTACCATAATTTCTAGCAGTTAGCACGTTTCTCATAAAAATGAAAAAAGTCTGACGATTTTATCAGACCAGAATCATATAACCTAAAAAAGAGAAGAACAATTCTTCCCTCCAACTATCATTATTTAGCAGCTGCGTACAATTCATCTACTTTGTTCCAGTTGATCACTGAGAAGAAAGCTTTGATGTAATCAGGACGCACGTTGCGGTATTTCACGTAGTAAGCATGTTCCCAAACGTCCAAGCCCAAGATTGGTTTTTTACCTTCTGAGATTGGTGTGTCTTGGTTTGCTGTTGAAGTCACTTCAAGTTTACCTTCTTTGTTGACAACCAACCATGCCCATCCTGAACCGAAACGAGTTGTTGCTGCTGCAGTGAAGGCTGCTTGGAATTCTTCAAATGAACCAAATGTTGCATCGATTGCTGCTGCAAGTTCTGCTGAAGGAGCTGTTTTCTCAGGAGTCATCAATTCCCAGAAAAGAGCGTGGTTCAAATGTCCACCACCATTGTTAATAAGCGCTTGACGGATATCAGCTGGGATAGATTCTACATCAGCAAGCAAGGCTTCAAGATCTTCACCGATTTCAGGGTGTTTTTCAAGAGCTGCATTAGCATTGTTGACATAAGTTTGATGGTGTTTGTCATGGTGCAAGTGCATTGTTTCCGCATCGATGTATGGTTCCAATGCGTCGTATGCATATGGAAGATCTGGTAAGATAATAGCCATCTGTAATACCTCTTTTTCTTTCTATATGAAAATGATAACGCAAATATTCACTTTTTTCAAGTTTTTTGCTTATAGATAAGGAAATCAGTGACATACTTTCTAATAATACTCTTCTAAAATCTCTTCAAACTGCGTCAACGTCGCCTTGCCGTAGGTATAGTTACTGACTTCGTCAGTTCTATCCACAACCTCAAAACAGTGTTTTGAGCTGACTTCGTCAGTTTCATCCGCAACCTCAAAAACATGTTTTGAGCTGACTTCGTCNNCAACCTCAAAGCAGTGCTTTGAACAACCTGCGGCTAGTTTCCTAGTTTGCTCTTTGATTTTCATTGAGTATAAAATAAGCAAATCAGCAAGAAACCCACGACAAGATAATCTTGACGCGGGTTGTAGTTTCAAAAAAATATCAATTGACCTGACTAGCAATCTGTAGGAGTGCCTTTTCAAAAAGGAAACTCTTTTCATAAAGACCTGTCTTAATCTGATAGTCTGTCTCAATCAAATAAGAAATAGCTTGTTTCAAAAAACTCAAGGAAAGTCCTCGCGCATCTCTCAGCGCAAACTTGATTTGATAGGGATTAGGATTGCGTCCGAGATAACTACCTAAACTACTTGCAATCTGCGATTCTGTTTGCCCAGACTCCGACAAAATTTTCACCTGAGTAAAAGTCCGAAATTGTCCTAGCATGACTGCAATCAGTTTAATTTCATCTTCACCTTGCAAGGTCAAGTCTCTAACCAAATCACGCGCCTGGTCCATCTTTTTAGTCAGAATAAACTGAGTTAAGTCAAAGATATTGTCCTGCAAGGTCTTGGGAATTGCGTTAACAATATCCTCTTCCTCGATAACAGAGTCTTCCTTATAGGACTGTAAAAAGAGGAGATTTTTCTGGATTTCGCTAAATTGAAAACCCGACTTGATGAGTAGATTTTCAAAAGAATGATTGGTAAACTGCAGACCTTGTTTCTGACTCCACTTTTGGAAATACTGGCGCAATTCTTGTTCTTTGGATTCTACTGCATCAAAAACCTTGGCATCACGCTTAAGTAATTTAACCAACCGTCTTTTACTATCCAGCTTTCCTTCTGCAAAGATTAACAACTTGGTTGTTGGTGAAGGATTATCAAGGTATTCCTCAAATGACTTGAGCTCATCATCTGTCAAAAAGCGTTTCTTGGCTGTTGTGATATCGACAAAATGGTCTAGTATCACGATTTTCTCATCCGCAAAGAAAGGAAGGCTGACTAACTCCAGTTCCACATCCTTGTATACTACTTCTTTCATATCAAAGTAGGCAAAGTTGAGATCAGCAGAATCATAGCCAATCTGTTTCAACACTTGACTCTTCATAACTTCAAACTGACCCTGGTCTGTCCCTGTAAAAAGACTCAGGCTCGATAAATTTGATAAAGTCAACTTCTGACTTTCTTCAATGGCTAGCATCTTCTCTCCTTTCTTCTGATTTTTTAATGAATTTAATCGATATAGCGCAATTTCCCACGGAAATCTTCTAGGCTCTCGTACCCTTTTTCAGCCATGATTGCTTTCAGTTCATTGGTAATGCGTTCAAAAGCTCCAACACCTTCTTTATGAAGAGTTGTTCCTACCTGCACCATACTTGCTCCACAGAGGATGTGTTCAAAGGCATCACGACCAGTCAACACGCCACCTGTTCCGATGATTTGTATTTGAGGGTTTAAGCGTTGATAAAAGGCATGAACATTGGCTAGTGCAGTCGGTTTGATATATTCTCCACCAATGCCACCGAAACCATTTTTAGGACGAATAACTACAGACTCATCTTCTATATAAAGGCCGTTTCCGATAGAGTTGACACAGTTGATAAACTTGAGCGGATACTTGTTGAAAATAGCTGCCGCTTGGTCAAAGTGAACAATGTCAAAATATGGTGGCAATTTAATTCCCAGAGGTTTAGTGAAGTAGGCAAACACCTCTGCCAAAATCCGATCTGTTGTCTCAAAATCATAGGCAATCTGAGGTTTACCTGGAACATTTGGACAGGAAAGGTTTAGCTCAGTCAGACCACGAAAATCACTCTCTTGGACTTTTTTCAAGATAGTATGGGTTTCTTCTGGAGACATGCCGACTAGAGATAAGAAGAAAGTTCGGCTTGGCTCTTTTTCCTGCAAGTCCAAAAGATAGTCCAAATAATAGTCTAAGCCATTATTTGGCAAGCCCATAGAGTTGATGGAACCAAGTGGAACATCTTGATAGCGTGGCTCAGGATTTCCCTGACGGAAGTCCAAGGTCGCTGTCTTAGTGACAAAGGTTCCTGCCGCTGAGTTTTTAACCCCTTCTAGCTCCTCTATCGTCATACAAGCCACACCTGCTGCATTCATCAAGCAATTGTCAAACTCAAAACCAGCAATTTGTGTTTTCGTTGATACCATGATTCTGATCCTCCGGATTCCATTTATTTCTAATATTATACCATATTTTCAGCTTTTCTCTTTGAGAAACTAATTTCTATCTAAAACGTTCGGTTTTATAAATTGAAAGAATTTTTAGAAAATTTCTGTTTTTTTCTTTACACTCAAAAAAAATTCTGCTATAATGGCTCATGTAATAAAATATAACAACAAAAGGAGAACGATATGACATCTGCTAAAGAATATATCCAAAGCGTGTTTGAAACTGTAAAAGCTCGTAACGGGCACGAGGCTGAATTCCTCCAAGCTGTTGAAGAATTTTTCAACACTTTGGAACCTGTATTTGAAAAACACCCTGAGTATATCGAAGAAAATATCTTGGCACGTATCACTGAGCCAGAACGCGTGATTTCTTTCCGTGTTCCTTGGGTTGACCGTGATGGAAAAGTTCAAGTAAACCGCGGTTACCGTGTTCAATTCAACTCAGCTGTTGGACCATACAAAGGCGGACTTCGTTTCCACCCAACTGTAAACCAAGGGATCTTGAAATTCCTCGGATTTGAACAAATCTTTAAAAATGTCTTAACTGGACTTCCTATCGGTGGAGGTAAAGGTGGATCAGACTTCGATCCTAAAGGTAAAACAGATGCTGAAGTGATGCGCTTCTGCCAAAGCTTCATGACTGAATTACAAAAATACATCGGACCATCACTAGACGTACCTGCTGGTGATATCGGTGTTGGTGGACGTGAGATTGGTTACCTTTACGGTCAATATAAACGCCTAAACCAATTTGATGCTGGTGTCTTAACTGGTAAACCTCTTGGATTTGGTGGTAGCTTGATTCGTCCAGAAGCAACTGGTTACGGTTTGGTTTACTATACTGAAGAAATGCTTAAAGCTAACGGTAATAGCTTTGCTGGTAAGAAAGTCGTTATTTCAGGTTCTGGTAACGTTGCTCAATATGCTCTTCAAAAAGCTACTGAGCTCGGTGCAACTGTCATCTCTGTATCTGACTCAAACGGCTATGTCATCGATGAAAATGGTATCGACTTCGATCTTTTGGTTGATGTTAAAGAAAAACGTCGCGCTCGTTTGACTGAGTATGCAGCTGAGAAAGCAACCGCTACTTATCATGACGGTTCTGTATGGACTTACGCTGGAAACTATGACATCGCTCTTCCATGTGCGACTCAAAACGAAATCAACGGTGAAGCAGCTAAACGTTTGGTTGCTCAAGGCGTTATCTGTGTATCTGAAGGTGCCAACATGCCAAGCGACCTTGATGCCATCAAAGTTTACAAAGAAAATGGTATCTTCTACGGACCTGCCAAAGCTGCCAACGCTGGTGGTGTAGCCGTTTCAGCCCTTGAAATGAGCCAAAATAGTCTTCGCCTTTCATGGACTCGTGAAGAAGTTGATGGACGTCTCAAAGACATCATGACAAACATCTTCAACACAGCTAAAACAACTTCAGAAACATACGGTCTTGATAAAGACTACCTTGCAGGAGCTAACATTGCTGCCTTTGAAAATGTAGCAAACGCTATGATTGCACAAGGTATTGTTTAAGATTCATTTGCTTAATCCTCAATCGCTTCGATTGGGGATTTTTAGATTGAGTTAAACAGTTAGAAAATTACTTACTCTCCCTTTTTGCCCTCTTTTTAAATAAAAAGAAAAACCGCTACTCCTAAGAATAGCGCTTTAATCATGTTTTTAAGATACTAATATTTACTACTGTTCTGATTCTGATTTGTTTGCACTCGTTTCAGAATTTTGTGAAGTTGAGGATGTCAAATCTTGGCTAGTTGAAGAACTTGTACCACTTTCATGTTGACTCGTTGCCTTATTTTCAAGATCTTTTTTCACTACTTCTTTGGATTCTTTTATTTCCGAATTACTTGTAGCTCTAGTTGTAGCAGATTTCTCTACCGGAACATCCACTAACCAGCCACCACTTGAATCAACAGTATAGCCTTCTGGTGTCTTACCGTTCACAAGTAATTGACCATTTTCTTTCAAGAAGTACCATTTGTCCTTGTCTTTGATCCAACCAACAGCTCGTGAACCATCTGTATTGTAGAAGTACCAATCATTTACCTTTTTATGCCAGCCTTGCTTCATAGCTCCTGATTCTTTTAGATAATAATGATGACCAGCAACTTCTATCTCACCTGTCTTCATGATACCAGTGGAATCCATATAGTACCAGGTTTCTTTATCTTTTACCCAACCCGTTTTCATTTCCCCTGATTGAGCAAAGTAATACCATTGACCCTTATATTGAAGCCAACTTGTCTTCATAGAACCATCGTTTGATAAATAATAGTTCTGACCTCCAGTATTTACCCAACCAATTTCCATCTGTTTTTCTTTGTTGAAATAATACCAGGTTCCATCGATTTTCTTCCAATTTTTTGCAGAAGCACCAGAGTCTGTCAAATAGAACCAACGATTGTTCCATTTTTTCCATTGATTCTGTAACAAGATACCTCTTTGGTTAAAGTAATACCATTCACCTTCGATTTCATTCCAACCGACAGCATATTCTCCTGTAGAATCAGGCGCTTGATACCACCAATTACCATATGCACTCTTATGCCAACCAGCTTGAAAACTTGGAATCGACTTGTAGGACGTTGAAATATTGACAAACCCATCTTTTCGAATATCAAAAACTGTTGCATCATAGTCTTTGCTGGCTGCATTAATTCTCTCAATTCCTCGTTCTTTGAGCCAATTGACATACTCACTGTCAACACCATTTTTCCAAGGTAGACTATCCGAGGTTTGAACAATCAAACTCGGACTCAAATTTCTGATGAAATCCTTGGTATTTGATTTGTTGGTATCATGGTGATGATTAAACTTCATCAAATCAACTTTTCCAATAAGAGGACCATACTTGTCTTCTGCTCCATGAACATTATCTAAGTCTCCCCCAAGGTAAATTTTCTTGCCATTGACTTTCACCACACTAATCAAGGAATTGGAATTGTCATCCCAAATTTTCTTTAATTCACCCGACGAATCTGTTTCATTTTCATAATTATAGAGCTGGATATCCATGTCCCCAAACTTAAAATGAGCATCTCCTTGTGTGATGTTTTGAATAACTGAAACACCTTTTTCTGCAGCAGTCTGTAAAACCTTATTATAGCCATACAGATTATCCCATAGGCGTTCAGAATTAGTAATACGATTATCACTATATTTTTTAAGATAAACTCGGTCAACTGGATAGGTAGACAATAATTCATCAACATTTCCAATATGATCACTGTGGGTATGAGTCACTAAAATAAAATCAAGTTTTTGGACACCCAATTCCTTCAAATGACGAAAGACACGGTCTGTCAGAACATGCTTATAAGACGTTTCAGTTCCTTCTCTCCATGGATAACGAGAATCACTTCCATCTGGGAAATCATAATCTTCTCCTGTATCCACTATGGCAAAATGTCCATTACTTTCAAGAATAATTGCATCACTGCCACCTTCATGAACATTTATAAAGTGAATTTTATTTCCCGAACTTTCTTGAGCTTGTACATTACCATACCATGACACACCTAAAAAAGCGCCTGCAAGTGCCAAACTAGTTAATTTCTTTTTCATTCTTATTTTCTCAATTTCTCCAAGGTTTCCTTAAAAATCTCTGGGATATCTGCAGTAAATTCCAAAATCTCACCTGTTCGTGGATGAGTAAACCCTAAAGTCTTAGCATGAAGAAATTGTCCATGTCCCTTAAGTGTCTTGCGTGGACCATAGACCTCATCACCAGCGACTGGATGGCCAATATAAGCCATGTGGACACGGATTTGATGGGTACGGCCTGTCTCCAGCTGCAACTCTACTAAACTATAATCGCCAAAGCGTTCCAAGACATAGAAACGGGTCACTGCAGGCTTCCCTTTGGCAGTCACAGCCTGTTTCTTACGGTCTTTTTCACTCCGGCCAATCGGTGCTTCAATGACACCACGATCATTTGGTAGATTTCCATGAACAATCGCCCAATATTTGCGGAGAGACTTTTTATCCTTGAGTTCTTGGGCAAGTGCTAGATGCGCCTCATCATTTTTAGCAATCATGAGAAGACCTGACGTATCCTTGTCAATGCGGTGAACAATTCCCGGACGCAGAACCCCATTGATACCCGACAAATCCTTAATATGGTACATAAGGGCATTTACCAGGGTTCCACTGGTATGACCAGCACTCGGATGCACAACCATTCCCTGAGGCTTGTTAACAACAGCCACATCCTCATCTTGGTAGATGATTTCTAGCGGAAGATTCTCAGCTACATACTCTAAAACCTCTGGTTCTGGCACATGGTAAGTGACGACATCGCCCTCTTGAACTGTGTATTTAGCTTTCTTGACTTGGCCATTGACCAAGACCTGGCCTGTTTTGATTTGTTCATTCGCGAGACTACGTGATAATTCTGTCAAATCTGACAAAGCCTTATCTAAACGCAGGCCACCAGTTTCAATTTTAATTTCCATTTATTTCCTCTTTTAGCATTGCAATCAATAAAATAATCACTCCAACAGTCAGATAGCTATCTGCAACATTGAAAATTGCAAAATTAATAAAGTCAAGGTGGAACATATCCACAACAAAGCCCTGACTCACCCTGTCAATAAAGTTTCCAAGACCTCCAGCGATGATTAAGGTTAAGCCAATCACCATCCAGATTGAGTCTTCCATGTGTTTGTGCAAATACCAAATGGCACCTACCACGACAACCAGAGTAATAACAGCGAATAGCAACTGCTGGTCTTGTAAGATAGAAAAGGCTGCCCCTCGATTTTGCAGGTAGGTCAAGCTAACGAAATTGGGAATCCAAGAACGCACTTCACCCAGTGGAATTTGCTGGATGATATAGGATTTTACCAACTGATCCAACCCAATCAAAAGCAGTACAATGACTGCCACTATTCCTCTTTTTTTCATGATTTCCTCTTCTGATCAAAATATTCTTGCATGACTTCTACAAAGAGAGTCCCAGCTTGACTAAGCTCCACTTCTTCACGTTTAACATAGACCATGCGATTATCTAGATTATCCTTGAGACGAATAACTGTGATGCCATTGACGCTATCACTATCTAAAAATCCAGAACCTGTTGCATAAGCATCCGTCCGCTCCAAAATACCATTCAAGGTAGCACGGTCTGTCACATTAAACATCTGTGAGCTCGCACTGGTATCAACAAAGTTCTCTGAATAATAAAGGTACTCGTCTTTTTCTTGAGTGAAACGAACCGTTGGTAGATCAGCTAAATTCTCCATGACCAATTCCTCTTTCTGAGCCAAAGGATGCCCCTCGCGGAGATAAATATGGGTATAAAAAGGAATTAATTCAATGACCTCCAGACCTAACTTTTCAACCCGTTGCATGATCCCTTTTTTATTTTGATTGTTGAGGTAGATAATCCCAATCTCACTGTGCCCCTGAGCTACTTCATCAAGTATTTGAACTGTAGTTGATTCAAAAATACGGAAATTTTTGTAATCAGGATAGCGCTCTGAAAAGGCTGTAATGGTTGGTGGCAAGAAGTCATAGTGCTGACTGGCAATGGAAAATTCATCTTTTTCTTCTTCAGGATTGGAATACTGATTTTGAAAAATATCAAATCCTTTAACCAATTCTTGCGCTTTTTCATAGAATTCCATACCACGACGAGTCAAGAAAGTCCCTGAGCTAGTCCGACGGAAAATCTTAAAGCCCAACTCTTTTTCCAAATCACGAACAGAAATAGACAGACTCGGCTGACTAACATACATCTTTTCAGCAGCTTCACGGAAAGTACCACTATTGGCAATAGCCACAACATAGCGTAATTGTTGAATGTTCATCTTCTACCCCCAACTTCTTTATCTTTTCATTATACCATATTTTAGAAGTTTTCCAAAAAGGAAAAAAGTCAGGAACTTTTCAAGTCTCAATGAATACTCTAACATCCCAAGACAAAAATTAGAATGATATCCTTTCCCAGTCCTCATTTTAGTTCAAACAAATAAAAACAGCAAATCTTATTGATTTACCGTTTATAATATGATGCAAATCCAATTTCACATTAATTTATGATAAAAGCTCTCTGAACTTTCTTCTAGCTCTATGAATCAACTAGAAAAAACTCTTCAATCCTATCCGCTATATCTGAACTCACCTCCCAAATACCCACATATGACTGTTCAATATACTGTTTTTCTTTCATAGCATATAGATAGGTCACACTATCATTTTCTTCATTCTGATGAGTGAATTTGATAATGATGTAATCTTTATCATTTGTCGGTTGATCATTGAAACTCTCAAAAATTGTAGATTTGGACTGTTTCTGTATCTCCTCAATCAATTTTGAAATTTCTTCTCTCTTGTTTATAGTTTTAACATCTTCAGAAAGTTTTTTCTGCAGAGAAATAACAGAAATCGTTTCAGGTTCAGGAAGAATCAATTTTTTCTTACTGAAACAAGCAGATAGAACAAGAAAAGAGATTGAACAGACTACTATGTGATAAGCTTTTTCACACAGGTTCACATCCTTTCCATATTCCTACTTCCTTACTCAGATACAATTATAATATCAAATCTTAGCAATTTTTACAATATCTTATTCCCTTATAAAATTCATTACTGTAAAAGGGGCAAATTCCACTATTTTATGATTGTATCTAAAAGATAAAGTAGCCGATAAATTCGCTTCTTACATAGGATTTTAGAATATGGGTACCAAAACAAAAAAACAGGCTCTCCGAAAACTCGGAAAGCCTTAGTTTATGCTACTTCTAGCTTCCTCGCCTTTACATTTCAAGGCTCGGGATAAAAAGGTTCACTGGACCTTTTTATTTAGCGATTGGGTAAACAGAAACTTGTTTTTTATCGCGTCCTTTACGTTCAAAGCGTACTACGCCTTCAACTTTAGCGAACAAAGTATCGTCTCCACCACGACCAACGTTTACACCTGGGTAGATGTGTGTACCACGTTGACGGTAAAGGATTGATCCACCTGTTACAGTTTGTCCGTCAGCTGCTTTAGCTCCAAGACGTTTTGCTTGTGAATCACGTCCGTTTGATGTAGAACCTCCACCTTTTTTGTGGGCGAAAAGTTGCAAGTTGTTAAGAGTCATTTTTAACATAATGTTTTCCTCCGTGTTAGTTTTCTGTGATAACTCTGGTTTGGACGAACTCAGAAGAGTTCTCCGATAAGTTTGCCATACCTAAGAAAAATGATTCAAAGAATAACTGGGTCATCTCTCTCTGGTGTGAAGGAAGATCTTTTGGAATTTCAACCATCAGATAGCCACCTTCAGCTTCGTTTAATTCTAGGATTGGTTCATAGCCTGCAAATTTTTCAATGGAATTGATAAAGTTAATGGCAAGCGTAGAAACCGATGCACACACGACATCTAAGCCGTATTCGCCACTCTCGGCGTGTCCAGTAATTTCCGCACTCCTCAGCTCGCCATCTTCGGCTCTCTCAAAGACTGCCTGTATCATGTGTTCTCCTTAAAATTAAGCGTTAATTGCGTTGATGACAACTTTTGTATATGGTTGACGGTGACCTTGTTTACGGTGGCTACCTTTTTTAGGTTTGTACTTGTAAGTAACAACTTTCTTTTGTTTTCCTTGTTTTTCAACAGTTCCAACTACAGTAGCTCCAGCAACAAGTGGAGTTCCGACAACAGTGTTTTCACCACCAACAAGAACAACTTCGTTAAAAGTAACTTCTTGACCAGCTTCAACGTTCAATTTTTCAACGTAAACTGCTTGACCAACTTCAACTTTAACTTGTTTTCCGCCAGTTTTGATAATTGCGTATGTGCTCATTATGCACCTCCTATGATTTTTATGGGTTTCCCCGAATTTTTTGTGAAGACTCGCCTAGCATCGTGGGACGAACCACTTAAACTTGAATAATCAAGCGACGATGTTCGTGCGGTTGCACAGGAACGTGCATAGTCAACTCTTCAAGTATAGCATATCTCCTATTTTCTTACAAGTAATAACACCTAAAATGAAGCTTTTTCTTTTACTTTTTTCCGCCACGAGGCAGAAAGCATACTGAGGTAAAAAATGCTCATCATAATAGGAATACCAAGAATAGTCTTTTCATTATAGAAAATCGTCAAATAGGCTGAAAAGACAACGCCAAGTACAAAACTACTAAGCAGGCTTACAAAGATAATCCCTTCACGTAAAAATGGTGTGTGCTTGGTCCTAAAATAATCCCCAAAAGCCAACATGGTCCGTTTGATGTTCCCCGTCATAAAAGCATTATTGTAGGCAATCCCCGATACTTCACCAAAGGCAGTTGTCACCAAGCCCATACAAAAGGCTAAGGGCGGTACTAGATAGATATTATCTACAGTTTGCGGCACAAAACCAATAATGATTGATAAGATTGCCAAAGGAATCAGTGATAGAATTGGCTTTTTCACAATTCTCAATTTTTCCTTATAAACAGTTAATAAAAAGACCCCCATCATAAAAGCTAGCAAGGTGAGAACCTTGTCCCTAACATCTGAAACATTATTTTGGATTAATTCTACTGAAAGAAAGACTACATTCCCAGTTTGCCCAGCTACAAGAGTATTCCCTCGCACAATAAAAGTATAGGCATCTACATAACCTGCACAAAAAGTCAAAAAAAGCGCTAGCCTCTTAGACTGACGTGATATTTTTCTTATAGGTAATAATCTCATTTTCCCTCCCATTTCATTTACTCATCTCATTATTGTACCACTTTCTTTGGAAAAGTCCTAGTAGCTTATTTGAAATTTTTCATCCTCTGTTGGATAGTACCGTCTATCTATGTTATAATGAAAGAAGGATTTGAAATCGGAAAAGGAGTATTTATGCTAAAATTAGGTGTCATCGGAACAGGCGCTATCAGCCATCACTTCATAGAGGCAGCCCATACCAGTGGAGAATACCAGTTGGCCGCAGTCTATTCTAGAAATCTAGAAACTGCAGCAACCTTTGCTTCTCGCTATCAAGATATCCAGCTCTTTGAACAATTAGAAGACTTAGTCAAGAGCTCCTTTGATGTGGTCTATATTGCTAGTCCAAACTCCTTGCATTTTGCTCAGGCAAAAACTGCATTATCTGCAGGTAAACACGTCATTCTTGAAAAGCCAGCTGTCACTCAGCCACAAGAATGGCTGGATTTGATTCAAATAGCTAAGAAAAATCACTGTTTTATCTTCGAAGCAGCTCGTAATTACCATGAGAAAACTTTTACTACTATCAAAAACTTTTTAGCAGACAAACAAATTTTGGGAGCAGATTTCAACTATGCCAAGTATTCTTCCAAAATGCCAGATTTGTTAGCTGGACTGACACCAAATGTTTTTTCAGATCGTTTTGCTGGCGGTGCTCTCATGGATTTAGGAATTTATCCTCTCTACGCTGCCGTTCGTCTCTTTGGAAAAGCTGAGAACGCCACCTATCAGGCTCAACAGCTTGACAATAGCATTGACCTAAATGGAGATGGCATCCTCTTCTACCCTGATTTTCAAGTCCATATCAAGGCTGGTAAAAACATCACTTCCAATCTCCCTTGCGAGATTTATACGACAGATGGTACCTTGACACTCAACACAATTGAGCATGTTCGCTCGGCTATTTTTACCGACCATCAAGGAAATCAAATCCAACTCCCTATCCAACAGGCTCCTCATACGATGACTGAGGAAGTCGCTGCATTTGCACACATGATCCAGCAACCAGATTTGAATCTCTACCAAACTTGGCTGGAAGATGCAAGTTCAGTTCATGAGCTACTATATACCATGCGCCAGAGTGCTGGCATTAGATTTGAGGCAGAAAAATGAAAAACAAACTACCGACTGAATGGCAAGAACTGAGTGACCAACTCGGTTTCCAAGAATTTACTCCCATTCAAACCCAACTATTTGAGCCCCTTCTTGCTGGAGAAAACCTCCTAGGGGTGAGCCCAACAGGAACTGGTAAGACCCTAGCTTACCTTCTACCAAGTCTTCTCAGACTACAAAAGAAAAAAGCCCAACAACTCTTGATTCTAGCGCCTAATACAGAACTTGCTGGACAGATTTTTGATGTATGTAAAACGTGGGCTGAAGCCATCGGCTTAACTGCCCAACTCTTCTTATCGGGTTCGAGTCAGAAACGCCAGATTGAACGCCTAAAAAAAGGACCAGAAATTCTGATTGGAACCCCTGGTCGTATCTTTGAACTAATTAAATTGAAAAAAATCAAGATGATGAATGTGGAAACCATCATTCTAGATGAATTTGACCAATTGCTCGATGATTCTCAGATACACTTTGTGGAGAAAATCACTCACTACGCACCGCGTGACCACCAATTCGTCTACATGAGTGCGACGACCAAGTTTGACCAAGAAAAGATTGCGCCTAACACACGTACCATTGATCTTTCTGACCAAAAATTGGACAACATCCAACATTTCTATATGCAGGTAGATCAACGTCACCGAGTGGATATGCTACGAAAACTAGCTCATGTGGAGGATTTCCGCGGTCTGGTCTTCTTTAACAGCCTATCAGACCTTGGAAGTGCAGAAGAAAAATTACAGTATCGGGATATCTTGGCTGTTTCTCTAGCTAGTGATGTCAATGTCAAATTTAGAAAAATCATCTTAGAAAAGTTTAAAGATAACCAACTAACCCTACTCCTTGCAACAGACCTTTTGGCTCGTGGAATTGATATCGATAGCCTAGAATGCGTCGTAAACTTTGATGTCCCAAGAGACATTGAGACCTACACTCACCGTGCTGGCCGTACAGGTCGCATGGGTAAAGAAGGCTATGTTATCACTCTCGTCACTCATCCAGAAGAACTTAAAAAACTCAAGAAGTTTGCAAGCATACGTGAAATTGTCTTGAAAAACCAAGAACTCTATATCAAATAATCCCCATTGCTCTATGCACATCAGGTGCATAGAGCTTTTTTCTGTAAGCAATTCTTCAATAATTTTAGTTCAATATTCGAAAAAAAGAACCTTGCAAAGCAAGATTCTTTTAGTGTCTGACTTAAATAATTGTTCTTCTGGGAACTAAATCGAATTAAGCTTCGATTTCTGTAACCATACCTGAACCAACAGTACGTCCACCCTCACGGATAGAGAATGTAGTACCTTGTTCTACGGCGATTGGGTGGATCAACTCAACGTCGATTGTCACGTTATCACCTGGCATTACCATTTCAGTACCTGCTGGAAGTTCGATTGAACCTGTAACGTCAGTAGTACGGAAGTAGAATTGTGGACGGTAGTTGTTGAAGAATGGAGTGTGACGTCCACCTTCTTCTTTAGTAAGGATGTAAACTTCACCTTTGAATTTAGTGTGTGGGTTGATTGAACCTGGTTTAGCAATAACTTGTCCACGTTCGATTTCGTCACGTTGAACACCACGAAGAAGGATACCTACGTTGTCTCCTGCAAGACCTTCGTCAAGTTGTTTACGGAACATTTCAACACCAGTAACAACAGCTTTCTTAGTTTCTTCTTTGATACCAACGATTTCGATTTCGTCGTTAACACGAACAGTACCACGGTCGATACGTCCTGAAGCAACTGTACCACGTCCAGTGATTGAGAATACGTCCTCGACTGGAAGAAGCAATGGTTTGTCAGTATCGCGTTCTGGTTCTGGAATGTACTCATCAACAGTGTTCATCAATTCCATGATGATGTCTTCGTATTTAGAGTCACCTTCAAGAGCTTTAAGAGCTGAACCTTGGATAACTGGAAGATCGTCACCTGGGAAGTCATATTCTGACAAGAGGTCACGGATTTCCATTTCAACCAATTCAAGCAATTCTTCGTCGTCAACCAAGTCAATCTTGTTCATGAAGACGATAAGGTGTTTAACACCAACCTGACGTGAAAGAAGGATGTGCTCACGAGTTTGTGGCATTGGTCCGTCAGTTGAAGCTACTACAAGGATAGCTCCGTCCATTTGAGCGGCACCAGTGATCATGTTTTTAACGTAGTCCGCGTGTCCTGGAGCGTCGATGTGAGCGTAGTGACGTTTTTCAGTTTCGTACTCAACGTGCGCAGTGTTGATAGTGATACCGCGTTCGCGTTCTTCTGGAGCAGCATCGATAGACGCATAGTCTTTAGGTTGGTTAACTGATGAAGGCAAGCGACGTGCCAAAACAGTTGTGATAGCTGCAGTTAGGGTAGTTTTACCGTGGTCAACGTGTCCGATAGTACCAATGTTAACGTGTGGTTTACTACGATCGTATTTTTCTTTTGCCATTTGAGTAAAAGCCTCCAATAAAATATATTTTATAGATAGACAGTAGGCAATACAGTCTAACTTTCCTTACTATTTTATCAAATTTCAGCTAAATTGCAAGTGTTTTACAAAGTTTTTGTGAATTATTCTTAATCGGCTAATATAATCAGCACTTCTACTCCTATCACTATAAAAAGAAAAATCAGGGGGCTCCTGACTTTTACTTAGCTAATTCTATTTCTCGTTCTTTCATTATTTTATGATTTTCATACAAACGAGATAAGAACTTAGAAATTTCTTTTAAAATAGAATAGGTTGGTACTGCGACAATCATACCAATGACACCATAGATATTACTTGATAACAAAAGCAATACTAAAATCGTAATTGGATGAACCTTCATCACCCCACCTACGATTCGAGGGTAAAGGATGTTCCCATCCACTTGTTGAATGATCAGCATGTAAACAACTGCAATCAGCATTCTATGAGGATCAGTAAAGACATTTGCGACAATCATTGGAATCAAACCGATACTTGGTCCTACATAAGGAATGAGATTGGCCAATCCCGAAAAGATGGCAAAAACTAAAGCATATTTTAAACCGATAACGCTATATCCGATAAAGGCCAAACAGCCGATAATAAGCGCATCAATTGCGACTCCACTAATGTATCGAGCAATTGTCGCATTCAAATTTTTTAGCAGACCTGCAATATGCAACTTATCTCTCTTTAAAACAGTGCGCTCAAGCATCGGTAAAAATTTGTGACCATCTAACAAAAAATAAACCAAAAATACAGGGGTCATAATAATAATCAAAACGGTACTAAAGAGAGCTGATAGGACACTTCCGACACTATTGGTAACACTATTTAGGATATTTTGTAAAATATCTACATAGGATAGGTTTAACTGCTGAATAGTCGCTTGAATATCTAAATTTTGAAAGGCTGGATAAGTAGATAAATCCACAATCAAATCTTGTAAACGACTGTAGATAGTCTGGCTAGTCGCAATCAAGCTGGTCAACTGATTGACCAAAATCGGTAAGAGATAGACTACCCCAATAACTAACCCCCAAACCAAGGCACACAAGGTTAGTAGAATACCAATAATACGATTAATTTTGAAATACTTTTGTAAAAAAATTACAATAGGATTGGTCAAATAATATAAAAAACCACCTAGAAGAAAAGGAATCATGATGGTGTTTGCGACGCTTACAAAAGGTGTAATAATCGCTCCCATCTCTCTCCATAAATAGAAGATGATTGTTAATAGTAAAATCTCACTGGTCCAAAAAAATAATTTATTCTTACGAAACATGAGGTACCTCCATTCATCTATTTTACCATACTTTCAAAAAAGCTTCTTTCTTCTATCATGAAACTGGGAATATTTTTTTCTTTATGTTAGAATAAACTTACTATGAAAAAAATCATTTTAACTCTACTAAGCCTATCCCTTATTGGCTCAGCATCTACTGTTGCTGCTCAAGATTTTAATGTTGCTGCAAAACATGTCATTGCTGTTGAGGCCAATACGGGGAAAATTCTCTATGAAAAAGATGCAACGCAACCTGTCGAAATTGCTTCTATAACAAAACTACTTACCGTTTACCTGGTCTATGAAGCACTCGAAAATGGAAGTATCACACTATCCACCCCAGTAGATATTTCTGACTATCCTTATCAATTGACGACAAATTCTGAAGCCAGTAATGTTCCTATGGAGGCCCGTAATTATACCGTCGAAGAGTTGCTTGAAGCAACCCTGGTGTCTAGTGCCAACAGTGCCGCTATTGCCCTAGCTGAGAAAATTGCTGGCTCAGAGAAAGACTTCGTTGATATGATGCGGGCCAAACTCTTGGAATGGGGAATCAAAGATGCCACCGTTGTCAATACAACTGGTCTGAACAACGAGACTCTAGGAGATAACATTTACCCAGGGTCTAATAAAGATGATGAAAATAAGCTCAGCGCTTATGATGTTGCTATCGTTGCTCGTAACCTCATCAAAAAATACCCACAAGTCTTGGAAATCACCAAAAAACCTTCATCTACTTTTGCTGGGATGACAATCACTTCGACCAACTATATGTTAGAAGGCATGCCTGCTTACCGTGGTGGTTTTGATGGACTGAAAACAGGAACAACAGACAAAGCTGGAGAGTCTTTTGTTGGTACTACTGTCGAAAAAGGAATGAGGGTTATCACAGTTGTTTTGAATGCAGATCATCAATCCAATAATCCTTACGCTCGTTTCACAGCTACATCTTCACTAATGGATTATATCTCTTCTACATTCACACTTCGTAAAATAGTGCAAAAAGGAGATGCCTATCAAGATAGCAAAGCCCCTGTACAAGATGGAAAAGAAGATACGGTCACTGCAGTGGCCCCAGAGGATATCTATCTAATTGAACGTGTCGGGAATCAATCTTCCCAATCTATTCAATTCACACCTAATTCTAAAGCAATCCCAGCACCACTTGAAGCTGGAACAGTGGTTGGTCATCTGACTTACGAAGACAATGACTTGATTGGTCAAGGTTACATTACCACAGAACGTTCTAGTTTCGAAATGGTAGCAGAAAAGAAAGTTGAAAAAGCCTTCTTCTTAAAAGTTTGGTGGAACCAGTTTATCCGATTTATCAACGAGAAATTATAAAACATACTGAGCAGAAGCTTGCTCCAAAATAGAGACCGAGTAGCAAAAAGGCTTTAAAGTCAAAAACGCATAGTATCAGGCATTAAAAAACTTGATATTATGCGTTTTATTGTGGTAATATTTACTTCGTTTTCTCCTAAATATTGAATTTTATTCCAGTCTTTTTTGAGATATTTTATTCATTACTTTAGGAAGACAATTACTAATTTCCGTTGGCAAGACCACATAATGTTCTTGAGCTAATTCTTGGGCTATGGCTGAATGAAGATGGGTTGCTGCTGCCACACGCTCGTAGAGACTGGCTTGTTTAAACTGGCCTGCAAATCCTGCAATCATCCCAGCCAGAGTATCGCCCATTCCCCCAGTCGCCTGATAGGGACCGCCAACCTGTAACTGGTAATAATCTGATTGGCCAGCTTGCCAAATACGAGTAGCTGGACCTTTCTCTACCAAAATTGTTCCTTGAGGGAAAGAAGTCAGGGCACTAGCTGTTGTAGCTTCGTTTTGCTTTTCAATCGTAATTCCAGACAGTTTTTCCCACTCCTTTTGGTGGGGAGTTAGGATAAGCTGACTGGAAGGAAATGACAATCTTGTTCTGGCAAGAATAGCCAAAGCACCTCCGTCTACAATCAAAATCTGATTCTGTCTTAAGCTAGTAGAGACCTCTTTGACTAAATCTTCTCCAAAAGCATCGTCTCCTAAACCAGGCCCCAACAAGACAACTTCTGCCTTCTCCAATTGCTCTTTTAACAATTGCTGGTCTTGAAGAGAAAAGGCCATAGCCTCAGGTAAATGACTGTGTAAAGCTGTGATATTTTTCCTATCTGTTCCAACAGTCACCAATCCTGCACCGCTTTTAACAGCTGCCAAAGCAGCCATGATGATAGCACCACCGTAAGGATAAGTTCCACCTAACAGAAGCAAGCGACCATAGTCTCCTTTATGACTTGTACGAGAACGTTCAATAATGACTTTTTCTAATAAGTCTTGATCAATCACTTTCATCGTTTTTTCCTCAACTATCCTTTATCTGATTGTTTTAAAACAACTTGATAGACTTTCTTAGTCCACTCTTCTAAGTCTTCTCCAACATAGTCAAGATAATGCACCCTATCTTGTATTTTAGTTGGAATAATATTTTCAAATTGGCTCTTATTATGAGTTGGAATAATACAAATATACAACTCACTAAATAAATTCAACATGTCCTTAATTTTTGCAACATGGTAGCCATCAAAAATATAACCAGTAAGTTTAATCAAATCTGTATAGATAAAATGAAAACTCACTCCAGGAATAAACTTATCTTGTAATTCTTTCTCTGAAGGAGCTCGACCTAATAAACGCTCCATCGCTAATCGATAACCAGAACTTGTATTTGACCACCCTAACATGATATAGTCAAAATAATCTATCGGATCCGATGCAGCATTTCGACTATCCAAAACCAACTCCTCAGCATCTCGCCCAAAGGCTTTCACAGCAGATAAGAGATGACCTGTTTTAAAGATAGAAATCGCTGCATCTATAGTCGTAGTATGACTACAGTAGTCTGAAGTCACTAATCTCTTATGTAGATCATAAGTCGAGGCTACTATTTTATCTGTAGGGGTAAATGGTGGCAGAAAGGGATGCTGAAAGATGTAATCTGAAATCTCTTTTTTTAAACAAGAATCAGCACACTCAATACTTGTTTGACGTTTATGAAGTTTTTCGTAAGCTATAAATTTAGCAATTTTTTCTAATTCCCATTCTTGAATATTTGGATAATCAATTAATGATAAGTAGTATATTCCATCCCATTGTAAACTATATTCCCCATTATAAATTTTTAAAATCATCTAATCACCTCACTCCATTATACAACAAAAAGGAGGCGCAGGCCTCCTTTGGTAATCTTACTTTTAAAATTTCCTATCCAATGTCCGAAGTGCTGCTTGATAGGTTTGCTCCATCAGCATGGTAATAGTCATAGGACCGACACCTCCAGGTACTGGCGTGATGTGGCTAGCAAGTGGTGCAACTGCCTCATAATCCACATCCCCACAAAGTTTGCCATTTTCATCTCGGTTCATCCCGACATCAATGACAACCGCACCAGGTTTGACAAAGTCAGCAGTCACAAACTTGGCACGACCGATTGCAACAACCAGAATATCTGCTTTAGCAGCCACCTTGGCCAGATTATGAGTCCGTGAGTGAGACAAGGTTACTGTTGCATTTTTAGCCAAAAGAAGCTGTGCCATAGGTTTTCCAACAATATTGGAACGACCGATGACGACCGCATTTTTACCTTCCAAGTCAATCCCATATTCATGAAACATTTCCATAATTCCTGCAGGTGTCGAAGGAATCATGACTGGATGACCAGACCAAAGGCGTCCCATATTTAGAGGATGGAAACCATCCACATCCTTTTCTGGGTCAATAGCCAATAGAACCGCCTCTT
Source organism: Streptococcus sp. k-163 (assembly GCF_013277555.1). Lineage (GTDB taxonomy): Bacteria > Bacillota > Bacilli > Lactobacillales > Streptococcaceae > Streptococcus. Next base: position 55,413 of record NZ_VMND01000017.1, read on the forward strand.
CATCTATATGTTTTGGTAATGGCAACTGGACCAATATCCCATGCCAAGCTGAATCTTGATTGTATTTGGCAATCAAGTCTAACAATTCCTCTTGAGTAATGGTATCTGGAACTCGCACAACTTCACTACGGAATCCAGCCGCAAGGGCTGACCTCTCCTTGTTACGAACGTAGACTTGGCTGGCAGGGTTGTCCCCAACCAAAATCACTACCAAACCAGGTACTAGCCCCGTTTCTTCCTTTAATCTTGCAGTCTTTTCAGCCAGCTGTCCTTGTAACTTAGCTGCTAGAGCCTTCCCATCAATAATCTGTGTCATATCACTTCTCTTTTCTTTCAAATATCTTTCATTATACCAAAAACTGCTAGTCCCCTCTAACACTTCTTTCCTAGGCTATCCTATAGTTTCAAACTATAAGAAAAAGCTCTGGTCGAGCTTTTCACTAATCTTGTCTTGAAATTTTAAAATAGATTATAAAACCTTACTCAAGAAATCTTTAGTCCGTTGTTCTTGGGTTTGTTCAAAAATCTGTTCAGGTGTTCCATCTTCAACAACTACACCGTCTGCCATAAAGATGACACGGTCTGCCACCTCACGAGCAAATCCCATTTCATGTGTTACGATAACCATGGTCATTCCTGATTTGGCAAGGTCTTGCATAACAGCCAGTACCTCTCCTACCATTTCAGGGTCCAAGGCTGAGGTTGGCTCGTCAAAGAGCAAAACATCTGGTTCCATAGCCAACCCACGCGCAATAGCAATCCGTTGTTGCTGCCCACCAGACAAACTCTGTGGGTAAGCATCTGCCTTATCTGGCAAACCAACTTTTTCCAACAGCTCTTGGGCTCTCTTCTCAGCAACTGCCTTGCTTTCACCTTTGGTCTTGATAGGTGACAAGGTAATATTTTCCATCACAGTCATATTAGGAAAGAGATTAAATTGTTGGAAAACCATGCCCATCTTCTCACGCATGGCAAACAGGTCATTCTTCTTGTCCGTAATATCGACTCCCTCAAAGATAACCTTCCCTTTGGTTGCTTCTTCCAACAAATTCATAGAGCGAAGCAAGGTAGATTTCCCGCTCCCTGAAGGACCGATGATAACGACAACTTCTCCTCTTTTAATCTCGAGGTTGATGCCCTTCAATACTTCATTATTTCCAAAGGATTTATATAAATTTTCGATTTTTATCAAGGTTTCTGTCATTATTTCTTATCTCCTTGTCCCATACGTTTTTCAAAAGCTTTCAAGGCTACGGTCAAAATAGAAGTCATAATCAAGTAGTAAAAGGCTGCAAATAAAAGTGGAGTCAGAGGTAGATAGGTTGTTGTAGAAACTGTTGTAGCACCATTCCACAACTCCATGACCCCAATAGCTGATAAAAGGGAGCTATCCTTGATAATGGTGATAAATTCGTTCCCCAATGCTGGCAAGATATTTTTGATTGCTTGTGGCAAAATCACATAACGCATGGCATTTTTAGGACGAATCCCTAGCGAATAAGCCGCCTCTAGCTGACCTTTTGGAACCGCATTGATTCCGGCACGAACAGTCTCAGAAACATAAGCACCACTGTTCATAGAGATAATCAAAATCCCTGGAATCAAGCGAGAAAGATCGACACCCAAAATCCCAACCTGAATAGTCGGAGCATTGATATGCATAAGGGCAAAGGCAATCATAATCTGAACCATCATCGGTGTCCCACGGAAAATCCAAACGTACAAGTTGGCCAGCCAGACAAGCGGTTTAAACTTTGAACGTTGCCCAAAAGCCAAGACAACACCCAAAATAGTTCCCAAAAAGACAACACAGATAGAAATGAGAACCGTCACAACAGCCCCATAGTTAAAATAAGGTAAATACTTAGGTAAAAAAGAAAAATTCATAGTCACACTGCTTTCTAAAATAGAATACTGTATGATTATAACATGTATTGAATTAAAATTCAAACTTTTTATCCAATTTATTCAAAAAAAACTTTAAGCTGGTAGAATTAGCGAGAAATCTTAGTTTTTTCTAGGCAAGTTGGCCTCCTTTATGGTAAAATAGTAACGATAAGAAATGAAGGAGAATCAAAATGGAATCACATTTGGTTAGAATCATCAACCGCCTTGAAGCAATGGCAAAAGACGGCGGAAATTTAAAACGTAATTTTGAACGCGAAGGAGTTGTTGTTGCAGAAGTTGCATACAGCCACGACGAAGAAAACGGATCAATCTTTACCCTTCGTGATGTAGAAGCTCGCGAAACTTATACGTTTGACAGCATTGACTTGATCGCAATGGAGATTTACGAACTCCTCTACTAATCTAAAACAAGCTGGGATTGTCCCTGCATGTCTAACCAAAATCCTTTTTGTCTCACAAATAGGATTTTTTTATAGTCCAAATTCACAAAGATTTTCATTGTAATAACTTCTCAAAGCTGCAATCTTTTTACTTGCTTTACAGTCCAATCCTGTTATAATGAGAGTATAAAATTTTGACTATTTTTGACCTTTAAACAGGTCAAGCTAACGAAAGAAACGAGGTAGATGTATGCTTTGTCAAAACTGTAAAATCAACGACTCAACAATTCATCTTTACACCAATCTCAATGGAAAACAAAAACAAATTGACCTCTGTCAAAACTGCTATAAGATTATCAAGACAGATCCTAATAATAGCCTCTTTAAAGGTATGACGGATCTGAACAATCGTGACTTTGATCCATTTGGTGATTTCTTCAATGACCTAAACAATTTTAGACCTTCTAACAACACTCCTCCGACTCCCCCAACTCAATCAGGTGGAGGTTACGGTGGAAATGGCGGTTATGGTTCCCAAAATCGTGGGCCTGCCCAAACTCCGCCACCAAGCCAAGAAAAAAGCCTGCTGGAAGAATTTGGTATTAATGTAACTGAAATTGCCCGTCGTGGTGATATCGACCCTGTTATTGGACGCGACGATGAGATTACCCGTGTCATCGAGATTCTCAATCGCAGAACCAAGAATAATCCCGTTCTTATCGGTGAACCTGGTGTCGGAAAAACGGCCGTTGTCGAAGGTCTAGCTCAAAAAATCGTTGATGGCGATGTTCCACATAAACTCCAAGGTAAACAAGTTATCCGTCTGGATGTGGTTAGCCTGGTTCAAGGAACAGGTATCCGAGGGCAATTTGAAGAACGCATGCAAAAGCTCATGGAAGAAATTCGCAAACGTGAGGATATTATCCTCTTTATCGATGAAATCCATGAAATTGTCGGTGCAGGTTCTGCAGGCGATGGCAATATGGATGCTGGAAATATCCTCAAACCAGCCCTTGCCCGTGGTGAACTGCAACTTGTCGGCGCTACTACCCTCAATGAATACCGTATCATTGAAAAGGATGCTGCCCTAGAGCGTCGTATGCAGCCTGTCAAAGTTGATGAACCAACGGTTGAGGAAACGATTATTATCCTCAAAGGAATTCAAAAGAAATACGAAGACTACCACCACGTTCAATATACCGATGCTGCAATTGAAGCAGCTGCAACTCTTTCCAATCGCTACATCCAAGACCGCTTCTTGCCTGACAAGGCCATTGACCTCCTAGATGAAGCGGGTTCTAAGATGAACTTGACCTTGAATTTTGTAGACCCTAAAGTAATTGATCAACGCTTGATTGAAGCTGAAAATCTCAAATCTCAAGCTACACGAGAAGAAGATTTTGAGAAGGCTGCCTACTTCCGCGACCAGATTGCCAAGTATAAGGAAATGCAAAAGAAAAAGGTTACGGACCAGGATACTCCTATCATCAGTGAGAAAACCATTGAGCACATTATCGAGCAGAAAACCAACATCCCTGTTGGTGATTTAAAAGAGAAAGAACAATCTCAACTCATCCATCTAGCCGAAGACCTCAAGTCTCATGTTATTGGACAAGATGATGCTGTCGATAAGATTGCCAAGGCTATTCGCCGGAATCGTGTCGGTCTCGGTACGCCAAACCGTCCAATTGGAAGCTTCCTCTTTGTCGGACCAACTGGTGTCGGTAAAACAGAACTTTCCAAACAACTGGCAATCGAACTCTTTGGTTCTGCTGATAGCATGATTCGCTTTGATATGAGTGAATACATGGAAAAACACAGCGTGGCTAAATTAGTTGGTGCTCCTCCAGGTTATGTTGGCTATGATGAGGCTGGGCAATTAACTGAAAAAGTTCGTCGCAATCCATATTCTCTTATCCTTCTCGATGAAGTGGAAAAAGCTCACCCAGATGTTATGCATATGTTCCTCCAGGTCTTGGACGATGGTCGTTTGACAGATGGGCAAGGACGTACAGTTAGCTTCAAGGACGCCATCATCATCATGACTTCAAATGCAGGTACAGGTAAGGCAGAAGCCAGCGTTGGATTTGGGGCTGCTAGAGAAGGACGTACCAACTCTGTTCTCGGTGAACTCGGCAACTTCTTTAGTCCAGAGTTTATGAACCGTTTTGATGGTATTATCGAATTTAAGGCTCTCAGCAAAGATAATCTCCTTCAGATTGTCGAACTCATGCTAGCAGATGTTAACAAACGCCTCTCTAGCAACAACATTCATTTAGATGTAACTGACAAGGTCAAGGAAAAGTTAGTTGACCTCGGCTATGATCCAAAAATGGGGGCACGCCCACTTCGTCGTACTATTCAAGACTATATTGAGGACGCAATCACTGATTACTACCTTGAAAATCCAAGCGAAAAAGACCTCAAGGCAGTTATGACCAGCAAGGGCAAGATTCAAATCAAATCTGCCAAAAAAGCTGAAGTAAAAACTTCTGAAAAAGAAAAATAAATTCTATAAAAAAGGAGTAGAAAATGAAATGTTTCTGCTTCTTTTTTACTAAAATAACTGTAATTTCTTGACAGCTCGACCTTTGTCCATTATGATAATAATAACGATACTAGATAATGAGGAAAATGCAATGGCAAACCCAACTTTCGGAGAAAAAAAAGCAAATACAGACTATGTTTCACGTTACGGTGTATATGCGGTTATTCCAGACGCTGAACAAAAACAAATTGTTCTTGTTCAAGCACCCAATGGTGCTTGGTTCTTACCAGGTGGCGAAATTGAAGCAGGTGAAAATCATCAAGAAGCCCTAAAACGTGAGTTGATTGAAGAACTTGGCTTTACTGCTGAAATTGGTAGCTATTACGGACAAGCTGACGAATATTTCTACTCTCGTCACCGTGATACCTACTACTACAATCCTGCCTACCTCTATGAAGCGACTTCTTTCAAGAAAGTTCAAAAACCACTAGAAGATTTTAATCATATTGCCTGGTTCCCTATCGACGAGGCTATTGAAAATCTTAAACGTGGTAGCCATAAATGGGCCATCCAATCTTGGAAAAAACAGCATAAGATTGACTAAACCAAGCTACTTTATTCAAAAAATGCTATAATAGAATTAGAAAATCGGAGGAAATATTATGAAGCTTATCAATACGACAAACTCACACTCGCAACTTGTAAAAAGCCAGCTAGAAAGTACTGATGCAACCCTTGTTGAGGTTTATTCTGCAGGGAATACCGATGTTATTTTTACCCAAGCTCCGCTTCACTATGAAATCCTCATCTCAAACAAACACCGCGCTATTCGCGAGTCTGAAATTGAAGCCATTCAAGACTTTTTCTTGAGACGTAAAATTAATAAGGACTCTATTGATGAAGCCAATATCAAGACACTCTACTCAGAGAAATTAATTGGAATTTCGATTCCAACCAAATAAAAAATTGGAGAGATTAAAAAGCTTTTTGAACCTTGTGAAACAAAATTAGGTTTATTGGCTCTTTATCAACTGTAGTGGGTTGAAGAAAAGCTAAGCTCGAGAAAGGACGAAATTTGTCCTTTCTTTTTTGATGTTCAGAGCGATAAAAATCCGTTTTTTGAAGTTTTCAAAGTTCCGAAAACCAAAGGCATTGCGCTTGATAAGTTTGATAAGATTATTGGTTGCTTCCAGTTTGGCGTTTGAATAGGTGAATTGAAGGGCGTTGATGATTTTCTCTTTGTCCTTTAGAAAGGTTTTAAAGACAGTCTGAAAAAGAGGATGAACCTGCTTTAGATTGTCCTCAATGAGTCCGAAAAATTTCTCTGGTTCCTTATTCTGAAAGTGAAAAATCAAGAGCTGATAGAGATTATAGTGGCATTTCAAATCTTCTGAATAGGTCAAAATCTTGTCTAGAATCTCTTTATTGGTTAAGTGCATGCGAAAAGTAGGGCGATAAAAACGCTTATCACTAAGTTTACGACTATCCTGTTGAATGAGTTT